>JACRHO010000037.1 GCA_016212045.1 Candidatus Omnitrophota bacterium
GCAGATATTTTAAGGGAAAAATTTTTAGGCTATTTTAGAGAGAAAAAACACAAAATCCTGGAGAGCGATACGCTCCTGCCGGCTGATGACCCGACCGTGCTCTTTACGCCGGCTGGAATGAATCAGTTCAAAAAACAATTCTTAGGGTTAAAGTCAGATTTTAAGCGCGCGGCTACTGCTCAACGCTGCCTGCGCACTGATGATTTAGATAAAGTAGGTCTCACCCCCGGGCATCATACTTTCTTTGAGATGCTGGGAAATTTTTCCTTTGGAGACTATTTTAAGGAAGAGGCAATTTTCTTTGCCTGGGAATTTTTGACCAAGAAACTCAAAATCCATCAAGAAAAACTCTGGGTTTCAATCTACAAAGATGATGACGAGGCCGATAAAATTTGGCGGGATAAAATAAGGATTCCGGCAGAAAGAATTATCAAATTAGGCGATAAAGAGAATTTCTGGCCTTCAGAGGCCAAAGAAAAAGGTCCCAATGGTCCCTGCGGCCCCTGCTCGGAGATATTTTTTGATCAAGGTAAACAAGTAGGCTGTGGTAGAGAAGACTGTAACCCCGCCTGCGGTTGCGCCAGGTTTGTGGAGGTCTGGAATTTAGTCTTTACCCAGTTTAACCGCAAAGAGGGCGGGATATTAGAGCCCTTGCCCAAAAGAAATATTGATACGGGGATGGGTCTGGAGAGATTGGCAGCAGTGATGCAGGGTGAGTTGAGTAATTTTGAAACAGAATTATTCCAACCCATAATCCAGGAAATCGTTCCGGTTATCCGGTTATCCGGTTATCCGGATAACCGGAAAGAATTAGTTTACGCGATTGCCGACCATATCCGGGCAATTACCTTTTCTATTTATGACGGAGTAATGCCCTCCAATGAAGGCCGCGGTTATGTGGTCAGAAAAATTATTCGCAAAGGCCTCTTACATTTAAGGACAATGGGGCAGAAAAGGCCGTTTTTATATAAATTGGTGCCGGTAGTGGCCCAGATTATGCAGGAGCCCTATCCAGAATTAAAGAAACGCCAAGAGAATATTGCCGAGATTATTTTGAGCGAAGAGAAAAATTTTATTGCTACTTTAGATTCAAGCGATGTATTGCTGGGAGATAATTATAAAGGTCTAAAAGAAAAACAGGATCCGGTCAGGGCAGGAATAATTGCCTTTGCATTATACGATACTTATGGCATTCCCTGGGATTTGACAAAGGACTGGTTAGATAGAAAGGGTATTTCCGTTTCAGCAGAACAATTCCAGGAACAATTAAAACAGCAAAAAGAACGCTCCAAGGCCCAGAGCGCAATGAAGGGCGAGGTATTTGCTGCTTCTGGCCGGCACCTAGAGGTTAAGGCAACTAAGTTTTTAGGGTATAAAAATTCTTCTGTAAAGGCAAAAATATTGAAAATAATGCCTAATGGCGCAGAGATTATTCTTGACCAGACTTGTTTCTACCCTGAATCCGGCGGCCAGGTAGGCGATACCGGCCAGATTATTAAAGGCAGAAATATCTTTGAAGTTTTAGATACCAAAAAGATAGATCACATCATCGTGCATCTCGGAAAGATTAAGGAGGGTAGTTTTAAAAAAGGCGATCTTGTTTTAGCCAGTATAGACCAGAAGCGGCGCCTGGCAATTGCCAAAAATCATACTGCCACCCACCTTTTACAGGCTGCCTTAAGAAAAGTTTTAGGGGCGCATGTAAAACAGCAGGGCTCTTTAGTGGCTGCGGATAGGTTACGTTTTGATTTTACCCATTTTAAAGATATCCCTGACCAGGAACTCCGCAGGATTGAGCAGGTGGTCAATGACTATATCAGTAGTAATTATAGGTTAGAGATAAAGGAAAAAACTTTATCCGCAGCCAAAAAAGAAGGGGCCTTGGCCTTTTTTGCCGAGAAGTACGCAGATAAAGTGCGCGTGGTTTCTATCGGAGATTTTTCTAAAGAATTATGCGGCGGCACGCACGTGGGCACTATTAGAGAAATTGGGGTTTTCAAGATTACACAGGAGGGTTCAGTCGCCTCTGGAATTAGAAGGATTGAGGCAGTCACAGGCCAAGCGGCTGATAAATTAATTAAACAAGAACAAGATATCATCAAAGATACAGCAGCATTCTTCGATGTTCCGGAAGATAAAATAATCCCGGAATTGGAGAAGAAGTTTAAACATGTGAAGGGATTAGAAAAGCAATTGGCCCTAAAAAAGATAGACCTGATAAAGACCATCGTTGAGTCCTTGCTTCATAATGTAGAAGAAATTAAGGGGATTAAATTGATTACCAAGATAATACCGAATTTAGATATGGAGGGTTTGAGAAGGGCTGTGGATTTAGTCAAAGATAAAACTGCTAATACCATTGTGGCCTTGGGCTCAAAGACCAATGAGCGGGCATTATTGGTGGTGGGTATCACCGCAGATTTATGCGCCAGGGGTTTAGATGCCGCAGGGTTGATTCAGGAGGCGGCTTTAGCAATCGGCGGCTCAGGCGGCGGCAGAAAGGATTTTGCCCAGGCCGGAGGAAGTAAGCCGGGAAATTTTAACCAGGCCTTTAATTTATTAAAAGAGAAAGTGGTAGGTGCGCTATGAAGATCATACGGCCAAACAGTAAAAAATTGGAAAAAATTTACAATCGCCAACTTATCCATTACCGGCGCGTAGAGGAGAAGGTAAGAAGGATTATTGAGGATGTGCGCCTCTTTGGCGATGAGGCCCTGATAAAATACACCCGGAAATTTGACGGAGTGAAATTAACTCCTAAACAACTGAAGGTCTCCGAAATTGAGATTAGCGGCGCCTATCAAAACATCAGTCCCAATTTTGTCTCCAGTTTAAAGGTGATCATTGAGAATATTAACCGCTTTTATCGTAAGACCCTCAAGAAATCCTGGCGGATAAAGGATGCTGATGGCGTGGTTCTCGGTGAGAATTCTGCGCCTTTAGAAAAAGTAGGGGTATATATACCGGCAGGGACTGCGCCGCTGGTTTCCTGTGTTTACATGACTGTATTACCGGCAAAGATTGCGGGGGTCAAAAATATAATTTTAATCAGCCCCCCAGATAAATTTGGCAATATTAATCCGCACATTCTGGTAGTTGCGGATTTATTGAAAGTAGATGAGATCTACCGCGTCGGCGGCGCCCAAGGGATTGCAAGTTTGGCATACGGGACAAAGACTATTCCTAAGGTAGATAAAATCGTCGGGCCGGGAAATGTCTATGTTAGTGAGGCTAAGCGGCAGGTCTTTGGTTTTACGGGCATTGATATGATTGCCGGGCCTACGGAACTGGTCATCATTGCCAACCGTTACAGCGACCCGGAATTTATTATTGCGGATTTAAAGGCGCAAAGCGAGCACGCCGGGGCCTTAAGCATATTAATTACCAATTCCCGGAGATTGGCCAGGCAGATTAAGCCGCAGGTTGAAGGCGGGTTTATAATTTTAACCAAGAATTTAAGAGAGGCAGTGGAGATTACTAATAAAATTGCGCCGGAGCACTTAGAGATTTTAGTTAAGAATCCTAAAGAATTATTGCGGGGGATAAAGAATGCCGGGGCAATCTTTTTAGGGCCATATAGTCCGACAGCAGTAGGGGATTATGTGGCGGGCCCAAGCCATGTCCTGCCTACCTGTGGCACGGCCAGATTTTTCTCCGGGCTATCGGCGGTGGATTTTATTAAAAGTAGCCACATCATTAGTTATTCTAAAAAGTCATTGGAGAAAATCCGGGAGCCGCTGGAAAAGATTGCTAATATTGAAGGTTTGAATAGGCATCTGGATTCGGTAAGGCTGAGGTTTAAAAAAGGAGAAAGCGAGTGAGCCGATGAAAAAAAGGACAGCCACCATAAAAAGAAAAACCAAGGAAACGAATATCAGTGTAAAACTAAATATTGATGGGAGAGGCAAGGCAAAAATTAACTGCGGCATAGGTATCTTAGACCATTTGTTGGAACTATTTGCCTTTCATGGTTTGTTTGATTTAGAAGTTAAGGCCATTGGAGACCTGCAGGTAGACCTACATCATACCAATGAGGATATCGGGATTGTCTTAGGCGAGGCTTTTAAAAAGGCCTTAGGCGATAAAAAAGGTATCCGCAGGTTTGGCTCAAGCTCGGTGCCGATGGAAGAGGTAGTGGCTAATGCCACAGTAGATATAAGCGGCCGGGGATATTACAGATTAAGGACAGCACATGCCTATACCGAACCGAAGACAGAGGATGGTTATGCCCTCAAAGATGCCGAGCATTTTTTTGATGCCCTGGCTAAGCATTTAGGGATGAATCTAAATATTATGGTTGAGCCAATAAGTAGTGATTTACATACGACGTTGGAGCCTATCTTTAAGGCATTAGGCGTAGCCCTGGATCAGGCCACGCAGATTGAGCCCCGGCGTAAAGGTGTGCCTTCCACTAAAGGTATAATTGACTGA
>JACRHO010000035.1 GCA_016212045.1 Candidatus Omnitrophota bacterium
ACGGTTTTTGATGGCGGATAATTTATCCAAAGCCTTTTCATCCAGGATGCTGGCGCCTACGCCGTAAACTGTCTCGGTGGGCATAATCACTAAGCCGCCGCCTGCTAAAATCTCTGCTGCCTCTTTAAGAATGGCTGCGTCAGGATTAAGGGAATCTGTTTTTACGATCTTTGCGCTCATAATTTAATCTTGGTCTTAATAATTTTAGTGCGCATTTGTTTTTTATAGGCAAGGAGTCTTGCCTGAATCTTCTTATCTGTAATGCCCAAAATCTGCAAGGCAAATAAGGCGGCGTTACGAGCGCCGGCCTTGCCAATAGCCATAGTGGCCACGGGAATTCCAGCAGGCATCTGCACGGTGGATAATAAAGAATCCAGGCCCTTTAAACTTTTGGTTTCAATGGGAATACCGATGACCGGCAGGCTCGTAAGACTAGCCACTACTCCGGCCAAGGCAGCAGCGCCTCCGGCAGCACAAATAAAAACTCTTGTTCCTTGACGAGAAACAACCTCCACGTATTTAGCTAATTCCTTTGGCGTGCGGTGCGCAGACAAAACTTTGGCGGTAAAATCTATCTTAAATTCTTTGAGTAAATCTATTGCCTCTTGCACTATCTCTAAATCCGACGAACTACCCATAATAATACTTATCTTTGCCATGCTGCCTCCTTTAATGAGCGCATAACTTACGAGCACGATAGTGCGAGTAAGTTATATGCGCGAATTAAACCCTTGACATTTTTTGAAATAAAGTTTGTTAGCGAGCCAGGCCGAGACTCAAAAAATGTCAAGGGTCAAATTCAGCCTGCAAACTTATGTCGTCCGCCAAAGTTCTGTGGCGGACTCCATAAGTTTGGGCTTCATTTGACCTCCTTTATTGCCTTATGGCCGATGTCCTTACGATAATGCATGCCCGCAAAATGAATTTTGCCTACTGCCTGGTAGGTCTGATCAATTGCTTCTTTAATAGTATTACCTAAGCCGGTTACGCCCAAAACCCTTCCGCCGCTGGTTAAAATTTTATCTCCTTGCTTTTTAGTTCCCGCATGAAATACGATTATATCTTTCATCTTGACTGTCTGATCAAGCCCGAAGATCTCTTTGCCTTTTTCATATTCCCCCGGATAACCGCCAGATGCGCAAACCACACAAACGCAGGCGCGGCTGTCCCATTTTAAGCCGCCGGTCTTGGTAATCTTATTTAATTTTCCGTTGCTAGTGGCTAACATTACCTCCGATAGATCTGAATTTAGCCGCGGCAGAATCGCCTGTGTCTCAGGGTCGCCGAAACGCACATTAAACTCTAAAACCTTCGGCCCCTCTTTAGTGAGCATAATGCCAACGTATAAAACACCTTTATAATCTATGCCTTCTTTTGCCAAGCCGTCTATGGTACGATAAATCACCGTATCTAAAATTTCTTTCCATAATTCCCGAGTAACAATGGGTGCGGGCGAATAAGCGCCCATTCCACCCGTGTTGGAGCCAAAATCATGATCGAAGACTCGCTTATGATCCTGACTTGAGGCCAAAGGAATAACCTCTTTAGAATCCGTAATCACAATTATGGATGTCTCTTGCCCTTCTAAACAATCCTCAATAATCACTCGGTTACCCGCGTCTCCAAAGATTCTATCTTGCATTATTGAGGTTACCGCTTGTTTTGCCTCATCAACTGTTTGCGCGACAATTACGCCTTTGCCTTGGGCTAAACCGTCTGCTTTGACTACGCAAGGTGCGCCGATTTGTTCAATATATTTCTTGGCTTCATCGGCATAGTCAAAAATTTTAAAATTCGCAGTAGGGACTCTGTATTTTGCCATTAATTCTTTGGCAAAAACCTTGCTTGCCTCTAATTGGCTGGCTAATTTATTTGGCCCGAAGATGCGCAGATTATAATTTTGAAATTCATCCACAATTCCTGCCGCCAAAGGCGCCTCAGGCCCGACCACGGTTAAATCTATTTTTTCTCTTTTGGCAAAATCTAATAAACCTTGAATATCTTCTGCTTTTATATCAAGGCATTCTGCCTGTTGGGCAATCCCGCCGTTACCAGGCACGCAGAAAATCTTCTCCATTAATTTTGACTGCGCAATCTTCCAGACCAAGGCGTGTTCTCTGCCGCCTGAGCCAATGAGTAAGACCCTCATCTACAAACCCTTCCTTACGGCAAAATTAAAGGGATAGAAATAACTGCGCCATAATTTATGCGAGGAGCGATACTGATTATCAAAAGCAAAATAATCAACCAATACTTCACGTAAACGGGTTAATTCCTTAAGGCGAAGGCAATTTTTTGGGTCAGCAATAGTTAAGTCCAAAAGCTCTAATTGGCGCACAAATGCCTTCTTAGCATAGTCCTCATTTTTCTCCCGCCAAACTATTGCCCTCTCTACTTCAGAGCCGATATTAGCCATCTGCTCTATAAAAGAAAACCTCATCCATCTGCCTTGAGATAATTCTTTATGTTGGTAAGTCATTTTTGAATTAATTTATTAATAATACTGACAACCTGTTCCCGTATTTTGGAATCTTCAATCCCCCGGCTGTAATTATTCTGGGAGGGCTTAAGGTTAATCATAGAGTCAAATTCAATCCATTCATCAGTTTTACTATCGGTATAAAGATTTATCCCCCAAAGATCTTTCTGAGAAGAACCGTTTTCCAAAAGAAGCGCTTCTTCATCAGAGTGGAGTTCGCCACCTACAACCATCATTTCTTTCTTAACATCAACTACTGCTTTCACTAAGTTACCAAAGGTATCCTGAGCGATTTTTTGTAACTGAGCAATGGGAATCTTCTCTTTGATAATTACCATTTTATCATAGTTTTATAAGTTTATTGTTTATGCCCGGTTTCTTCTATTTCAGTATGATGGCTGGCGTCACCAGAAATATCACTGTATAATCTCTCTATATAATGGATAAATTCAATGTATGCTCTTACATATTCGCGGCCGGCTTCCACACTTTGTTTGATCAGTTTCTTTTTCGCCATCACATTATTAAAACGCTGGCGGATTTCATTGTCTATTTGAATGGAAATTCCTCTTACTAAATTATCTGCCGTGGCATCTTCTATCGCCTTATCTGCTGCTTCAATTCCCGGCTCAACCTCTGCTCCGGCGGGCTTTATACCAGTATAAGGCGCGCCTTCGCCTGAGCGATGAATGCGCACCAGCGTCTCAAAGAAATACATATCCGCTAATTCTTGGGCTTTAGGATTTAATTTGCGTACCTCAAGAGTTTTTTCAAAGACTCCCCTAATTTCATCTTCATCATCCTTTTGCACCCAGATGAGTACCGAATCTACATTCCTTGTCTCCAAGGCCTTCTTGGCGGCCTGAATTACCGGACCATCCATAGTGTCGCAGTGCGCAAAAAGAAAGGGAACTAAAAAGGAGAAAAAAGTTTGGCGTTTAAAAACGGTAGCGCAGGATATAATAAATAACGAAATAAGCAAAGCAATAACTTTATATTTTTTATTTTTCATTTTTGCTTACTCCCCTTATCTTCTATACTATTTCTACTTCCTTCTTGCCTTTAATTATCTCTCCGATTACCCAAGCCTTCAGTTTCTGCGCGGCTAATTTGGAAATTATCGCTGGCGCTGCATCCGGCTCAACAATTAAAACCATACCCACGCCCATATTAAAGGTATGATACATCTCTCTATCTTCAATATTACCCTTGCGCTGCATCAGTCGAAAAATTGGCGGTACCGGCCAGGAACTCTTATTCAAACGGACATTGACATTCTTGGGTAAAATGCGCGCAATCTTATCGTAGAAAGCCCCGCCGGTGATATGGGCAATCCCTTTTATAGAATTGTGTAATGTGTAATGTGTAATGTGTAACAAAGATAAAACCGGCTTGACGTAGATTCGGGTTGGCTTAAGTAGCTCACCGCTCATGCGTTTCAGTTCCTTCTGCGAAAAGACCTTTCTCACCAGCGAATAGCCATTAGAGTGAATCCCATTAGACTCCAAACCAATAACCACATCATCTACTTCAATTCTGGAGCCGTCAATAATGTCTTTGCGCTCCAGCGCTCCCACGCAGAAACCGGCAATGTCATATTCGCCTTCTTGATACATCCCGGGCATCTCAGCAGTTTCTCCGCCGATTAAAGAACAGCCGGCCTGGATGCAACCCTGATTAATCCCCCGCACCACCTCAAGCATTACCTGTGGCCTTAATTTCCCTGAGGCGATATAATCCAGGAAGAACAAAGGCTGGGCACCCACGCATAAAATATCATTGACGTTCATCGCTACTGCGTCAATGCCTACGGTGTCATGCTTATCCGCCAACACAGCAATCTTTAATTTTGTCCCTACCCCGTCAGAAGAAGAAACTAAAATCGGCTCTTTATATTTTTCTTTGGGGAAGCGAAAGAAACTGCCGAAGCCGCCGATATCCTTCAGGACTTCTTTGCTGAAAGATTTTCTCACTAAAGTTTTTATCCCTTTTTTAAAGAGGCCGGCCTTTTCTATATCCACCCCCGACTTTTTATAAGTAAGTTTTCTCACGGCTGCCTCCCGGTCCAGCAGTAGAGACAGAGTTTTTCTTTGGGCAAACCGATTGCCTTCACCATATCCTCCAGTTTCTGATACTTCAAGGTAGTTACTCCTAAATCTTTGCTAATCCAATCCACCATCTTTTCGTATTTAGGCGATTTTTCATCAAGGTATTCGCCAATATCCTTGAGCTCTTTTCCTTCAATAGCCTTGATGGCGCGCCGCGCTGCCAACTCGCTTAAACTGCGCGTAGAATAGTTAAACTTACAGGGGAACATTAACGGCGGACAGGCAATCCTTAAGTGAATTTCGCGCGCTTGGCCTTCAATTAACTTCTGAATGGTATAATTCTTCAATTGTGTCCCCCGAACAATGGAATCATCGCAAAAGACAAGGCGCTGACCCTTGATGATATCCGGAATAGCAATAAGTTTCATCTTGGCAATTAAATCGCGCATCTCTTGCGTGGGGGGCGTATAACTGCGGTCAAAGCCGGGTGTATATTTCACCAAGGGCCGACGGAAAGGAATTTTGGATTCCATCGCATAACCAATGGCATGGGCAGTCCCGGAATCAGGAATACCGGAGACTATATCCGCTTTAATATTATCTCTTTTAGCTAAACACCTGCCGCAATTCTCCCGGACTGTCTCCACGTTTATTCCTTCATAAGAAGAGGCGGGAAACCCGGTGTAAATCCACAAGAAAGCGCAGATCTGATTTTTTTTATCACCCCGACGCTTACTCTTTAATCCTTCTTTAGTCAATAAAAGAATTTCGCCGGGCTCTAAAAATTTTTTCACTGTAAAACCCAAGTTACGAAAGGCCGAAGTCTCGGTAGTTACTGCCCAGTCTTTATCTTTAGAGCCCACGACTAACGGCGTATAACCTAACCTATCCCGGGCAGCATAAATACCGTCTCTGGTTAAAAGCAATAAGGAGCAGGAGCCTTCAATTCTGGAAAACATATATTCAACGCCGCTCATAATATCTTTTCCGTGCAGAATTAACTTGGCGATTAACTCGGTAGTGTTAACTGAGCCGTCGCTGACCTCGGCAAAAGAACCACCCTCTTTATACAACTCTTCTGCCAGGGCATTGGCATTATCAATGAAGCCATTGGTGACAATGGCAAATGGCCCGAACTTGGAGTGTATCACAATCGGCTGTTCATCGCGCGCGCTGATGACCCCGATTCCCATCTTGCCGGGCAAATCCTGATAATCTTCATAAAACTTGGCCTTGAACTGGCTTCCCTTGATATTATGAATTTTGCGCACTAACTCAGTCCCCCATACTGCTAACCCCCCAAATTCCGTCCCTAAGTGCGTGTGGTAATCTGTCCCGTAGAAAAGGGCTTCCTGACAATTGCCCTGGGAGACTACGCCGAAAATACCGCTCATTTTATCTCCTCCTAGAAAAATAAATTCTTAAAAAAGAGTTTCTTCTGGTAAAATTTCTTTATCGCCTGCACTACTTGTTTGGGGGTATCCACAACCACAAAGATATCCAAGTCGCCTTTGCTGATATTGCCGTCTTTGAGAACCTTATCCTTTAACCAATCCAGCATCCCCTTCCAGTATTCGCTGCCGAACAAGATGACCGGAAATTGAGGTATCCGGTGGGTCTGAATCAGATTAATCGCTTCGGTAAACTCATCCAAGGTGCCGTAACCACCAGGCATAATCACAAAGGCCCTGGCATATTTGACAAACATCACCTTGCGCACAAAGAAATAGTGGAAGTCTAAAAGGGTGCCCACATATCTATTGGGTTTCTGCTCTGCAGGCAATTGAATGTTTAAACCAATGGATTGTCCCTTGGCCTTTTTGGCGCCTTTATTGGCTGCCTCCATAATCCCGGCGCCGCTGCCGGTAATAATCGCAAAACCTTCCTTGGCTAACAGGTAAGCCGTCTCTTCGGCTAATTTGTAATATTTATTCTCGGGCTTCAGGCGGCTGGAACCAAAGATGGAAACGGCTTTCCCCACCCGAGAAAGCACTTCAAAACCTTCTACAAATTCCGACATAATGCGAAAAACCCGCCAGGGGTCCTCAGAGGCAAAATTATCCTTTCTTTTTCTCCCCGCCATTTTTTCTCCTTTTGTTAAATTATTTTTTGAGGCTATCTGCGACGGCGTTATACCAACATTGATGCAGTTCGCTAACTGAAATATTTACCCAGCGGTTAATACTCAGTTTATTGCCGCTAACCTCGCCGATGATACAAATAGGCGCTTTATGTTTTTTGGCGATACGGATTATCTTCTGCGCATTATTTTTCTTGGCGCTTAAAATGATGCGGGACTGACTTTCGCCGAATAAAAGGGCATCCGGCCGGATACGGCCGGCATCCAGATTGACGCAAGCGCCTAATTTTTTCTCCGGGTTACTGATAGAGCATTCTGCCAAGGCCACGGCCAAACCGCCTTCGGAACAGTCATGCGCTGAGGGAACTAAACCTTTTTCTATTGCCTCTAAAGTGGTCTTCTGCACTGCCTTTTCTAATTTTAAATCAATCTCTGGACAGTTGCCTCTCTTTAGCCCGTGGATTACCTTCAGGTATTCGCTGCCGCCGAGCTCTTCTTTATTTTTACCTAAAAGTAAAATCACATCGCCGCTATTTTTAAAATAAAGGCTAGTGATTTTTGCTTTATCCTTGATGAGCCCCACCATTCCCACAATCGGGGTGGGGTCAACCGAGCCTTTAGGATTTTCATTATTGAAACTGACATTGCCGCTGACTACCGGCGTATTCAGGGCTCGGCAGGCCTGGGTAATCCCTAATGCCGCCTGCTTAAACTGCCAGAAGACCTCTGGGTTTTTGGGATTGCCAAAGTTTATCCCGTCGGTAATAGCCAGGGGCTTTGCGCCAGTGCAGACTAAATTGCGCGCGGCCTCAGCCACGGCAATCGCTCCGCCTTTAAAAGGGTCTAAATAGCAATAAGTAGAATTGCAATCGGTGGTGGCGGCAATGGCTTTTTTCGTGCCAGGGACAAGGGCTACCCCAGCATCCGAGCCCGGGCCTAATAAAACATCTTTAGCCACTTTGGGGTCTCCGTGCTGAAAAACCCAATTCTTGCTGGAAATAGTCGGGCTGCTTAATAGTTTTAATAGGGCGCTATTATAATCCTTGGGTTGAGCAATGCTGGATAAGTTTAAACGGTTTACTTGCGCTAAATATTTAGGACGGGTGGCGCTGCGTTTATAAATCGGCGCCTCTACTAATGCTGCAGCTGGCACCTCGGCAACCACCTGGCCATTTTCTTTTACGCGCACTATCCCGTCATTGGTAACTTTACCGATAATATCTACCGGCACATTCCATTTGGCAAAAACTTTTTTGACTTCTTCTAATTTATTTTTGTCAACAATCACTAACATCCTCTCCTGCGACTCAGAAAGCATCACCTCGTAGGCATTCATCCCTTCTTCTTTGCGCGGCACCAGGGCAATATCTATTTCTATTCCTGTATGCGCCTTATATGAAGTCTCACAGGTAGAGCAGATCAGGCCGGCAGCGCCCATATCCTGCATGCCTAAGACCAATCCTTTCTGCATCAGCTCTAAACAGGACTCTCTTAAGATGCGGCCCATCTGGGGATCGCCGATAGCCACGGCAGAGCTTTTTTTGCTGGCCTCCTCATCTAAGCCTGCGGAAGCAAAGGCCGCGCCTGCTACGCCATCCCTGCCGGTTGCTCCGCCGACTATAAGCACCAAGTTACCTACGCCAGTTGCCCGGGCTTTCACGATTTCCTTATTTTTCACAATCCCGACGGTCATCGCATTCACTAATGGATTGCCTTCATAAGACTCATCAAAATATATCTCACCGCCCAAAACCGGAATGCCCACGGTATTGGCATAGTCAGTAAAGCCGCGGATGATATTTTTAAAGAGAAATTTTACCCGGTCTTTGCTCAAGGCTCCTAAACGCAGAGAATCTAACAAACCGACGGGCTGCGCGCCCATAGTAAAGATATCGCGGATGCATCCGCCGCCGCCTGTAGCTGAGGCCGCGTAAGGCTCTACTGCCGAAGGATGATTATGCGATTCAATTTTAAAAACTACACCCTGGTCATCTCCAATATCAACCACGCCGGCATTCTCTCCGGGGGCCTGAATAACTTGTTTGCCTTTGGTAGGAAAAAGTTGCAGCACGGGTTTGGAATTTTTATAAGAGCAGTGCTCGCTCCACATCGCCGAGAAAAGGCCAAGTTCAGTATAATTGGGTTCTCTGCCTAAGCGCTTTTTAATCATCTCATATTCATCCATACTCAAGCCTTCTTTTTCAATTATTTCTTTTGTAATCACAACAGTATCCTCAGACATTGAAGACTCCT
>JACRHO010000038.1 GCA_016212045.1 Candidatus Omnitrophota bacterium
AGGTAAGGTTATCTGTGTGGTAGGCATAGAAAAACACCTCTTAAATAAAGGAGACTGCCTTTCTTTTGAAAGTAATATTCCCCATTATTTTGAAAACAACTCCTCAAGAAAAGCCCGCTGTCTGATTGTGCAAAATCCCAGATATATTTAATTCTTTTTGTCTTGTGTGCGCTTAGGAAGGTATTTCTTTCTCTTTGTAAGCAGGTGCTGGACCTTGGTATGAATTACCTCTAAGGTGGAAGGTTTTATAATGTAGCCAGTGGCACCGTGTTTCAGCGCTTCTCTGGCAACCTGCTGGCTGTCATAGGCGGTAATCATCAGTATATCCATTTCAGGATGGGCGGCCTTTGTCTTTTTTAAGACATCAATGCCTGAGAGACCTTGCATCTTTATATCCAACAGTATTAAATCAAAGGTTTCTTTGTCTATCATCTCCAGCGCCTGTCTGCCACTAGAAGCTTCTTGGATATCACATTCTATCTTACGCCTGAGGAAGTTTTTGATTCTATCTCTTACATCAACCTCATCATCCACAATTAAAATTTTTGGTTTATCCATTATGACCTTACTCCTTTTTTAGAGAATCTGTCAACTCAATAATTTTTTGAATCACTACCTCTTCAAGGTATCTTTTGCTAAAGGGCTTTCGGATAAATTCATCCGCGCCTAATTGCTTTGCCTGATCTTTAGTTTCATTATCATCGGAAACAGTTACCATAATTACCTTAATACTGGGGTCAAATTCCTTAATCTGTTTTAAGATCTCTAAGCCGTTTGTGTCTGGCATAATAATATCTAAAAAGACTATCCGAGGCTTTTCCTTTTTAACCACGGATAGCGCGTCTTTGCCATTTAAGGCGACAAATACAGCGTAGCCTCTTTGAGAAAAGAAATCTTTGATAAAATCACAGACGTCTAATTCATCATCTACGGTTAAAAGTTTTATCATCTTGTCTGCCTCATATTTTCTTCTCTAAGTAATCAATCGCATCCTCTATAGTCAATAATTTTTCTGCTTCCTCATCAAGAATTTCTATACCAAACTCATCTTCTAAACCCATGATCAGCTCAATGGTAGATAAAGAATCTACATTTAAGTCCTCTTTAAATCTTGAGGTGGGTTTTATTTTTTCTTTGTCTTCAACTTTAAGTTCTTTTGCCACCACTTCTCTTATCCCTAAGAATAATTCGTCGCGTCTTAGTTGGCGCCGGTGATTTAGTTTCTCTTGTTTTCTGGTGAGAAATTTCTTAAAAATAGACATCAGAATTCCCTTTTCTCCTTGGTTACTTCTCTGAGACGATTTAAAAACTCTTTCAGCATAGCGGTATTCTTTAGTGTCCTTTGGATATAGTAAGGAACGGGATGTAAACTACCTCTGCCACCGCTAATTTTATAAAGAAACATCATAAGATAAGAAACGGTATTCATAATCCATTTAGGCGTATCCATAAAATCACCTAAGGTGAGGTTAATCGCATAAGTTCTATTTCCTATAACATGGGTTAAGAGGTCCCATACCGTGGGATCGATTTTAATGTTCTCATCTTGGATCTTCTTAAGTAGTCTTTCTGTACCTGAATCAAGAGTGATAGTTTCTGGTGCCTGGTCAGATTTATTATCCATCACATTCTCCTGTTTTTATAAATTCTTTACTGTATCATCTATTAGTTTTAAAAGCTCATGATAATCTAAAGGTTTTAAGACGTAGTGGTTCGCCCCTAATCTTCTGGCCGCATCCACCTTATCTTTATCAGTCAATCTGGTAAGCATAATACAAATACAGGACTTATCAACCAAACGGATTTGCTCTAATATCCCTATGCCGTCAAGTTTTGATTTAGGCATATGCACATCTAACAGGCAGACGCGGGGCCTTTCTTTTTGAAAGATTTCCAAGGCCTCACTTGAGTCTATGGCTGTAAAAGCAACAAAACCTTTTTTCTCAAAGATATCCTTGGTCTCAATTAAAATATCTTCTTCATCCTCAACAATCAAGATTTTTAAGGGTTCTTGAACCATATCCACCTCGCTTTTTAAAATAACATCCTTTTATCTTCGTCTTCTTTATCTTCTTTTGCTCTTTTTAGTTCATCTTCAGTTATATCCTTAGCCACTGGTAGTTCTATATGAAAGGCCGCGCCTTTATTTTTCCCCTCCGACTCTGCCCAAATCTTTCCCTTGTGCCTCTGGATAATCTTTCTGGAAATGGAGAGGCCCAAGCCTGTGCCTATTGAGGAGGCCTTGGTAGTAACAAAATCCAGGAAGATGTCTTCTAAGAGTTTCTCTTCTATGCCACTTCCTGTATCAGAAAAATCTATCCTGAGAGTATCGTCTTTAAGGTAGGCCTTAAGGCTAATCTGACGCCTGTTCTCTTTGGGAGCTTCTTCAATGGCTTGGATGGAGTTAGTGGCTAAATTTACAATGACCTGCTCCAATTCTACCTTGTCTGCCCGCAGCCAGATAGTCTCCTGGGGTATCTCACCAGTAAAGTCAATGCCATAGTGTTTAAATTGCGGCTGAGTAATGTAATTAAAGGATTCAATGATGTTCTGCAGACTTACCAGACGAAATTCTCCGGTAGTGGGCTTGGAGAATTCTTTTACCGCGTCAATCATCTGGGAGATACGCCGGGCATTAAAGTTAGCCCTGGTGAGCTTCTGCTTGAGGAAGTCTATTTTATCTTGAGGGATTATATCTTTTAGCCCATCAATAGTTGATTCCATACTAAACATTATCCCTAAGAGGCCGTGTATAGGGTTGTCTATCTCATGAGCCATACAGTCTATTTGGCGGTCAAGAGTGGCAATTCTGCGGTAGTGTTCACGCTGCCTCTCCTGGGAGTAGAACTGGCAGTTCTCAATGGCTAATGCAGTCTGATTAGAGAGTAACGCAAACACACCGATATCATCAGAGGTATAGATGGCATTCTTGGGTTTATCTCCCAGCAATAAGAAGCCCACCATAGTATCATCCAGAAAGCAAGGCACAGCCAGGCCTATTTTAAGGCTGGAGGCGCCTACTTCCTCACCAATTATAGGTAGCCTTGATTTGTAAAGGTGGTTGACTAAGGAAGAATCTAAGGCAAATCCTCCAGGAAGTTTTATCTCTCCCTGCCTTGCCCTTTGGTGCTGCAAAACATAGGTCTGGGTTTTTTCATCCTTAAGGTACACTGCTGTCCAAGAGACCTTGACTAAGTCTACTACCTTTAAGACAATGGTTTTTAAGAGCCGGTCTAATTCCTTAATAAGAAGCATGGTAGAAGAGATATCTAATAGGGCCTGTTGGTAGCGACGTTCTTCAGCGCGAAGGATATTTTCTGCCTGCCGGCGCAGGGAGGTGAAAATGAAAGGACCGAAACTAGCCAGAAGAACTGTAATAGAAACAGGTAAAATCCATAATCCTATACCTAAAAATCTAAGACCGACCCAAAAAGGAATACCTAAAACAAAAGTATATACGAAAGCAAAAATAACCGTACGCGTAATGGCAACACTGATATCCAGTAGTTGATAGCGAACAATAATAAAAGCAACTATTATTCCATATAGAGCAACTGTATATGTGCCAAATGGCATTAAAATTGGTATTTCTTTCATATACACCAAAAGATAATTTGGAGCACCACCTATATAACCCAATAGGCTTGACCAAAATAGATAAAATAATTGTTTTTTTCGATAAAAAGAAGATTGTTCTTTTCGAAGTTCTTTGTATAAGAGTAAAATCCCAATAGTTATAACGATTCCAAAATGAGCCACATGGAAATGAAAGAGAAATCCGGGAACAGTATAGCTTCTAAGTGAAAATTTTGGTATGGCTGCCTTGATAAAGAAGTTTGTAAAATCAGAGATTAGAAATAATATCGAAGATGCATAAGAAAGTCTAAGTAATACCTTATATTTATATTTGTCGTTTAACTGTAAAAATTTAAGTGTAAAGTGTAGAAATAAGGTTGGGATAAAAATGGGGCCAATTATAAATGTTCTACACCAATTGGCGCCTACTTGGTTATCTATACTTAATATAGCTGGCACAGAAAATATAGCCCACCATGCTATAGCAAAACTATAAGCAGCGAATATTCTATTAAGAAAACTTTTTGGATTTTTATAGATAACAAATATACTGATTCCTAAAAGTACTAATCCTACACTGATATAAGCTGCACAATAATGAACTAACATGCTAGGCCTCTTTGACTGAAGAAATGTTTTTTAGATCTACTCCAAGCTCCTGCGCAATATGTTTAACAAGTTCCATATTTAAATCTACATTAATTGTTTTCAGCGATTCTCCTCTATCAAGTAAGCCCTCCCTAACATCTCTAGCAAAAGGAATAGCATAGGGACTTATTCCATATTTTCTTCTATGAATCTCTATGCCTAATGAATTTAATAAACAGTTTGATGAACACGAATCTGTATCTCTTGGCCTCTGCCAGTCAAATTCGTTCTCCACTGTTTTAATTACTCTTTCTTCATTATATTCATGATGTTCGTAAAATGAAATTAATCTTACCTTTAAAACTTTAAGTTTTTTTAGAAATGAAAGGTCTAAGTCTTGCGTAAAATGAGCATAACTAGACACTTTTAAAAGTTTGAGCATAGGAACAACCATTGTTTTATATACATCGATAAGGTCATTATATTTGGAAACCAAATCAAACTTTTTTTGTCGTATTTGACCGGGTGTCGTACCTACAATAACATTAGGAATCTGCTTTTCAACAGCAAATTTAATAGATGACATGGCAATTAAAACAAAGCACGGCCAGCATACATGTCCTATCACAAATGCCAACTCTTTTGAAGTTGGTAAATTATTATAAAAAAATATTCCTGTTTTTAAAACAGCAGTGATTAATTCTCGCGATGGCCTATATATTATGGAGTCTACTTTTAGTTTTGTCACAACTTTTCTAATATTAAAAAATGCTTCATCAGATAAAAAGCCATGGTCTAATGTAAATGCTAAAACTCGCAATTTATATTTCTTAATTAAATTGTAAAGCATATAAGAGCTATCTTTCCCGCCGCTATAAAGACAAATGCAATCATACTGGTATTTTTTAAAATCCCTCTTTGTTAACTTTACGAACTCTTTCTCTAAGAGTTCGTAGTTTAGTTTGGTAGGTAATTCTCGCTTTATATAATCACTACAAAAATTGCAGATACCATCTAAATCAAAAGAAATACCTGGAATATTAGAATCTAAAACACACTTTTTACAAATTTGATATGCCATCTCTCTTCTCCTTAGGCAGCGGTAAGTTGGTTAATATCCCCAATTTTTAATAGCCAGCATATGTTTTTAAATGGGATGGTAGCAACTAAATCAGTCTTACTTTTTAATATTGAAATTAACTTTTCTTTATTTATAATCTTATCTTGACATTTAAAATCTCCTATGCTGACACCTAATTGACCATAAACCGATATCATTTTCTCAAAATTATCAAAATCTACTTCTCCTAGAGTTGGCTTTAAGATTTTATCTTTATCCGCCGCAAGTAAAAAGCACTCAGCTAGACAACCAAAAACATTCTCCCCAATACCAAAACCAAAATCATACTTTTGTTTAATGCCTTTTATTTTCATAAGACCGCCTTCAAGAACAATTCGATCGTGGCTTAATTGTCGAGGTATACCTTCGGGCCTCGAATCATCTATTATTATAGTATTACCGGGAATTTGTTCAGGTTTTAATACGCGTCTTATATTGGAAGTGGTACAAACTCCTATGTGGTTAGTGGCAAAAATCTCTTTTATTTCTCCGGTGTCATTGCGGTTAGTATATTTTTGAATGTCAGTTCCTGAAAGCATCTCTCTTAGTTTCTCTTCAACTTTATTAAGCCTTGTCTCATTTATATCTATTAAAGTAATGGCGGCTACTTTTCCATAGAGAACACGTGCCAGATTTGTACCCATTCTCCCTGCGCCCAAAATAGCAATTTTCATTTCTTCAAAAGCAATATCAGATAGTTTAGCTAACTCTTTTATAGTTAAAACCAGAGAAACGAGCGTCCCGCAATGTCCATTAGTAACTTTGATATCTCTAGATTTTGCATAATGCTCCAAAGCCAATCCTCTCCTTGTTACCATTGGCCAAAGACCACCTAGACCAAAAATTGCTTTTTTTGGAGCTAGTTTTGAACCAAAAAATAATCCTTTTACTCCTTCTTTTAAAGCGAACCTCCTATCGTTCAAAAGGGTTTCAGATAAAAATATACTTGTAATAACTAAACCGTCTATACCACTTTCTGTTCTAATTGTATCTAAAACAAAGGGTGGAAATGTATGTAATATCTTTAAAAACAAGGTTCGTCCTAAGAATCGTCTTATGGGTACTAAAAATGGCAGAGCCACATAAATATCTTCCGACCTTCTAGCATGAACAAAGAAGATAAATTCTGGATTTATACCAAGTAATGCTTTAACGATGAAACGTGGTAAGCGTTTTATCGGAAGAAGAAAAATAATTGCATCCCTTAAAAGAAATAAAAAAGAGGTAACTGGGCCTCTTTGCCATGTTTTTCTTGATCCTCCTCTTTTATAAAATTGCATTTATTCTTATATTATTTCGTCTTTTTTTACAGCCTCAGCAACTGACTTCAGAAAATCATCTTTATCAAAAGGCTTATAGAGAAAACCTGTGGTATTGAGTTTTTTTGCTTGAGCGTGTTCCTCACCATCGGTATAACCTGTAATAAATATTTCTGGAATTTGTTTTTTCTCTCTTCTTTTTAAACTCTCTCTTATCTTACGAATAGTCTCTACACCATCTATCTCGGCCATTCTTATGTCAGAAATAACCAGATTAAAATCCTCTTTCTCAACGGCTCCTAAAGCTTCTTTCCCATTTTCGACTGCAACAACATTGTAACCTTCTAATTCAAGCAATCTTCCAAGGCTTTTGACTACTAAATGATTATCATCAATTACCAAAATATTCTTGGCCATTTTAAAATTCTCCTTTTTACGTCCAAGTATAATGCGCTATACACTCCAAGAATTCCTGATTATTAAAGGGTTTAAATATTACTTCTCCTAACTCTTTGGCTTCAAGGTTAATTTTAGAATCAGTATAGCCGGTGATAAAGACTACAGGTATATCAGGTCTATGTTTAGACTTTAAGATTTCTTTAATTCTTTTTACGGTCTCAACCCCATCTATCTCTGGCATCCTTATATCCACAACAACCAAGTCAATATGCGTATCCTTTATTTTCTCTATGGCATCAAAACCGTTATCTAAGGCATCGGCAGAAAAACCCGTCTTATTCAACAACTCGCAGAGGCTCTTAGTTACCATACCGTCATCATCAATTACCAAGATGTTCTTGGCCATAACCGATCACCTTGTATTCTCCTGTCTCTCCACCCACTTCTCAATCTTCTCTTTTTTAAACCTCCAGTGCCTGCCGACTCTAAAAGATGGTATTTCTTTTTCCCTGGCAAGTTTGTAGAGACTAGAGCGCGGTATCTTTAAATATCTGCATATATCTTCGGCAGTAAGGATTTCGTCGGTCATATAATATCATTCCCCTTCACAGTTATGGCAGTTATAGCAATTATGATAGCCCCAAATTTCTACTTTGTCAAAGGAAAATCTATTTACTCCTGCTATCCTTACCGCATCCACCTCACTCTCTTGCTTCCTTTTGCAGTATCCCAACCACGTATTTGTAGCTCCTTACGGGGTTGCCGGAGGATTTTTGGGATACGATTTTGAAGGCGCGGTCTACTTCGTCAGCGCCATATTCTTCTATTTTCTTAATGATATCTTCAATAACCTGAATATCGTTTTCCTTGAAAACTATTTCTGCGTAACTTTCTGCTTTTTTGAACAGTTCTGCGCCGTATGCTTCGGATAATTTCTGCTTCTGTTCATTTAAGCGTTGCGGGGAATACAAGCCAAGTATCCTAAAGCGGATGGGATCCCTTTTTATAATCCCTTCTTCAAGGGAATAGTTGGAGTATTCCATCTCAATTATGTTTAATTTCCTTAAGCCGCTCATCCCTCTAAATAGGGAATTACCGCTTATGCCGTATTTTTTGCTTAAGCCGACAAAGTAATTTGACCAAAAGCGGCCGCGGCTTGCGCCGCCTTCGCAAAGGTTAATGAGGTAACAGTATTTCTCGGGAAATGAAAGTATTTTGTTCCAGCCGTATGACCAGTATTCATCGGGGATGGAGCAATATTTTTCCTGCGGGCAAGAGTAGGGCGTTTTATCCGGATAATTTAATAGAATCACCTGGGTGCGCTGAAAAAACTTTTTTTTACGGATGATAAGCTGGTATCTTTCTTCAAGGCGCCTGAATGCCTCTTTTAACTCATCCCTAGCCGTAACATAACTTAGTCTTTTATCCAAGCCCAAGGCCTGACTTATACTTTTGTAATCAACCTCCATTCTGCTTTGCGGATTATTGTTAAAATCTCTTAATAAGAGAAGGTATAAGTTGAATGCTATCTCGTCACGGGCGGTAAGCATGCGCGAGGCTAAGGATGGGTCTTTTAAAAAATCTGATTTTAGGCGGATTGGTGGGCTTCTTTCTTCATCAAGGATACTTGCTTCATAATCTATACTGATTTTAGAGAAATCTTCTAAGAATTTCCCGGCTAAACTCTTAGACCTGATTAAACAGGATGCCTCCCAATTCTTCCTTAAGGATGATTCTGTCCAGTTGGCGCTTCCTACAATTACAGTTTCCTTATCAATGACAATGGCCTTGGCGTGGGTAACCGTATAAAGATTATCATAATATGCCTCTATCCCCTGCTTTTTAAGATATACAAATAAAGTATCGTTCTTTTCTTCTTTCTGCCAGGCGTCCGCTTCATTCAAGGCGGCGAAATCAATATTCTGGTCTAAAATTACTCTTACTTTGACTCCGCGCTTATGGGCGTTTATCAGTTCTTCAACTAAGCCGTTTACAGGCGATCTCCCGGTCTTGGGGTCAAAATTGACAAAATACATCGCCATATCTATTGAACTCTTCGCATTTTTTAGTGCCTCTTTTACTGCGGGAAAATATTTATCTCCGCTTATATCTTCGACAGCTACAATTTCGGAAGGGCTCCGATCAGAAGATAATTCTTTTGTTTCGGCGCCAAAACAAAAAATCCTTGCGCCAGCCAGAACTACTGACACAAGGATTACAAAAAAAGCGGTTGTTTTTAATGTCCGCATTTTATTGTCTCAAGAAATAGACCCATTCCCTATTTTTCCTATTTTTTCCATGTTATATTTTTTTCTTTAAATGTCTTAACTTTTTATGAATATTGCTGCTAGGAATAAAATAGAAAAGCTTACCTCTTTTTTCCTGTTCTAGTAGACCTTTTGTCGCAAGGTCAATAAGATCTGTTCTTGCAGTTTGATATACAATTCCATAGTTATTTTTATGATATTCTATTGTATACATTGCATCTGGATGCGAAAGTGCATGATATAAAATATCATACTGTCTATAATTTAATCCTGGATAGTCTCTAAGAAATTTTACAGTTTCACTCAATTCTTTTTGTTGCTTGGCTAGATATAACAGTAATACTTCAATCGCTAAATGAATAGTGCGGAGATTTAAAGATATATAATAAGCTAAATCTTGATCTTCCATCTCAGAATATAAATAAGCTCTTGCATATTGAGCAGGTGCCTTTACTATTATTCTTGAAATGGATAAATACTCAAACATCCAATATTTATTTTTTAACATATACCAATAAAATAATGCTCTGGCGGTTCTTCCATTACCGTCCACGAAAGGATGAATATAAGCTAACCAAAAATGCAAGATTATCGCTTTGATAACAGGGTGAATAAATTCAATATCTTCTTGTTCTTTATTTACATATTCGCATAATACCTTTATCCTTTCTTGTAATTCATTTGCAGGTGGGGGAATATGTAATATATGATTTTCGTTGTCAATAACTTGGACTGTTTCATTCTCACTGCGGAATCTTCCTGAAGCACTAGGATCTTCCAGGGTATCTTTGGTAATAGATGCCTGGAGGTTATTAAGTAGCTCAGGAGTCAATGGTTCTTTAATAAAAATTTTAATATTTTTAATGGTATTATAATTATTAAGTATCATATGTTCAGCATGAGTCTCGGGTTTTCTACCAGAACGCAACATTTCCTTAGCTTTTTTTCTCGTTGTAACAGCACCCTCTAATTGACTTGAAGCAATAGCTTCTTCCATTATAGAACTAATTAAATATCGTTCCTTTTGGCCTTCTTGAATACTTGGATAGTCCACCAATATCTGTCCCCCGGCGTATTGATCTATATAATGAAGTTCTTTAAGTATAGCGTCGGGTAGCCAATAACCAAATTTGTTATTTTTGGTATCAAGTATAGGAATTTTTCTGATTTGTGACAAACGGTTTACTTTTAGATAAACCCACGCTATTTCCTTAGATATGTTTTCAGGTATAGTAAAATATTTGAATTTATCCCAGTAAACATATTCTCTGTTAGCTTTCTCTACCAGAGAAGACATTTCGCTTGACGTAGCTAACTCAACCATATTAACTTTATTAGTTTTAAAAATTTCTATCCAATTAGGTGCTTTTTCGGGAATTTTCATAATTTTCTCCTTTTCCTAATTCTTTATGATAATTAAAGATATATAAAAATTACTTTATCTACTAATTTAGTATATATTAGTATTTAATTAGTATTTACGTTTTTTGTAGATTTCTATTACTAATAAAGTATAACTTAGTATTTTGATTTTGTCAAGTAAAAATACTAAATTAGTACATATTAGTAGATATTAGTATTTATCAATTTTTATAAAATCTTTTAAATACTCTACGGTCGCCTTTCCAAGCGAAGGTTTTAATTATTTTAACGTGGCAGTTGCCCCGCTAATAGAATATCAGCGCAATACAATCCTCAAATACCTCTACTCTCCAACCCTATATTCGGTATTTTCCACTTGCCATAAGGTCTCTGCGCATCTGTTTTATGTAATCATGTTCAGTCTTTTCTGCGGGCGTGTTAACGGATATGGTCGTAAGCATAGTGTGCTTCCTTTGAGCCGTTAGTGAGCCAATAAAATATAAAAAAGAGGGCTTATGAAAAACCCTCTTTTTTATATGGTGCCGGGGGAGGGAATCGGACCCCCCCCGCGCGGCTTTTCAGGCCGCCGCTCTACCACTGAGCTACCCCGGCTCTAATACATTCTACACGATTTTGCGCGCAAAGAAAGGGGAAAATACAAGGTATATTAAAAAGAGCAAAAGCACTGCCACGCCGACTTTTTTTAAAAAAGCTGCGACCACTAAAAAGACGGCTAATAGCAAAACTGTGATTATTTTATTCTTGCCTAAGACTTCTTTTAAGCCATCTAAATTTAAATACCTGATGCGCGAGAGCATTAAGCAGGCAAGGGCTAATACCATCAAGATAAAAATAACTGGCACATATTGCGGCAGGGCAACCAGCCCTTTTTTTCTATAAATCAAAATAAAAGAAACCAGAATTCCTCCGCTGACAGTAGTAGGCAGGCCATAAAAATATTTCGCCATCGCCTCCTTGGGTGTAATGTTGTATTTAGCCAGGCGCATTACGCTAGAGACCAAATAAATAAATAAAATTAAAGTTGCCCAGAGATAAAAATCGCGGTAGACAAAGACATAGCCTAAGATAGCCGGCGCAATGCCAAAAGAAACCGCATCTACCAAGGAATCCAATTGCTTTCCGAATTCGCTGGGAATAGGATTTCTGCGCGCCACCTGGCCGTCCAGGCCGTCAAAAACCACTGCAAGGATTATCGCCCAACTGGCAAAGGTAAAATGGCTCTCCAATGAAAAAATAATGGAAATAAAACCGCAGACCAGGCTTAATACCGTAAGTAAATTTGCGAGAAAATTTGCCGCCACTTTTAGCCCCTTTATTTTAATTCCTTTTTAGAAAATACCTTACAGAAACAAAAGGCAGCCAGTAGTAAAATCGCTCCCCAAGAAAAAATTAAAAATATCCAGCCCGCTGCGTTCAACTTATCTGCTCCCATTGCCTCTTTTTACGCCGCCAGGCAATTTTCACTAAAAGCGCCAAAATAAAAAATATAGCCAATAACCCTAACCTTGTGCTCAAGATATAGATATAATTCGCTTGAGTAACATTCTTCATCAGTATGATAGGCAACCACTCCTGCCAGAACCACATCCCCAGGATAAAAAATAAAAATAACGGCGTGATATATTTAATGATAAATTTATAAACTACCGGCACCCGCATATCTGCGCCCTTATGTATCTCATCCCAGGCCTGCTCCATCCCAAAGACCCAGGCAAAAAGGATAGTCTCAATAGTGGCAAATAAAACCAAAAAGAAGGTCCCGCCCCAAAAATCTAGTTCGTCCACCACGCCATTTTTGAGGAACAAGACAGCTGCATGGCAGAGGATAAATGAAACCGCGCCAAATATCAAAACTGCTTTTTTGCGGCTGATATCAAATTCATCCTCCAGAAATGCCACGGCTGGCTGGGCTAAGGAAACCGAAGATGTTATCCCTGCGAGAAACAAAAGGAAAAACCAGAAGAACCCTAAGAGTGCCGAAAGCGGTAGTTTATTTAAGACTAAGGGCATAGTCACAAAGCCCAAATTAAAGACCCCGGATTTAGCAATGGCCTGGATCTCTTGCGGGCCAAAGAAAACAAAGGCTGCTGGTATAATGATACTACCTCCTAAAATGACCTCTGCGACTTCATTAGTGCTGGCAGCGGTTAAACCAGAAAGCACCACATCATCGCCTTTAGATAAATAACTGGCATAGGTAAGTATGACGCCGATACCCACGCTTAAAGTAAAAAATATTTGCCCGGCTGCCTCAAGCCACACTTTAGCAGATTTCAAGGCAGAAAAATCCGGGTTCCAGAAAAAACCAAAACCATTAGTGATATTCCAAGCCGGCTTAGTTAAATCTGGCGCAGCCAAAGTAATCACCCTAAACATAAGAATCAGGCCAAAGATAAATAAAAGCGGCATCGCCCATTTGCAGAGTTTTTCTATGCCGGCCTTTATGCCATAATAGATGACCCAGATATTCAAAGTAAAGGTCAGCAGAAAAAATAGATAGGCAGGCCCTAAGCCGTGAAAATACTGATTTTTCTCCAAGCCCTGAAAGCCGCTTAAAAAACTCTGCATTGCTAGCTGGCTGTTAAGTTTGCTGTACTTACCCAGTAAAGCAAAAAAACTGTAGGCCAGGGTCCAGGACTCTATATAGGTATAATATATAAAGATTACTAAAGGCCCGAATATGCCGATGACGCCAAAATACTTAATAAAACGGTTCTTCTGCCAGACGCTGTGAAATATGCCCGGAGCAGTGCCGTGCTCAAAGCCGCCGCCATAGCGGCCCAAGGTCCACTCAATCCACATCAGCGGTATGCCTAATAAAAACAAAGAAACAAAATAGGGAATCATAAAGGCGCCGCCGCCATTTGCAACAGCCTTGGCCGGAAACCTTAAGAAATTCCCCAGGCCTACTGCCGAGCCAGCCACAGCCATAATTATGCCCAAACGCGAACCCCAGCTATCCCTCTTTTTTACCTGCGTCATAAAAATAACTCTCTAATTTATCTATAGTTTTAACTATCTCCGGGCTTAATTTATCGCCTAGGGAAATGGACTTCGGCTGAATAATCAAAATAATTATATCTACCTTTAAATGGCTTTGCAAGTAATTTATGGCCAGGATAAGCGAGGCATTATGGGTAAAGAATAAATTGGCGCTCTTTAAATCCTCTGCCTCCAAAACCTTAAATTCACCCGGCTTACCCCCAAAATCCACAGCATCAATAATAACAACGGTGCCCGGTTCTTCTTGGATAATTTTTTCTAAATAATTCTCCGGGCTCATCTGGCCATCAAAAACTACAAAAGGAGTATTACCTTTAAGGCGCTGGGCTAAAACCGAGCCGGACCCGTCATCACTACGCAGGGTATTGCCTACCCCTACAATTACCACCTTGCCTTTTAAATGCGATTTAAGATGATTGACTTTCACTCTTCTTCTTTGGTTACCGGGGGTATGGGGTCAGGTAGCCCCGAGATAACGGCAAAAATTCTTTGGGCAATGGATTCTTTGGCGTAGGTGCTGGCTGAAGATACCTCTATCTGGGTATTACTATTATCTATTGCCTTGAAAAATATCCCTACCGGCGTAGTATCTTCTTTGGAAACATAAATAGCAATCAGGTTCTTATTTGGAGCCTCGGCATAAATATAACACTGCATAACTATTAAGGCATCTTTGGCTTTAGCGTAACAAGTATTGTAATCATAATTAAATGCCTGTTTCAGGGCGGAGGGTCTCTTGTCTTCAAGTACCTTCGTCGATATGCCAACAACCCCCTTTGTCCCTTCAATCAATGTAGCGCAACCACTCATTAAAATGACAAATGACAAATGACAAATGACAAGTAAAATTTTGGATTTTAACATCAGTCCTCCTTTACTCATTAATCACCTTCCATATCTTATCTAAATTCTTACGCGTCTCTTCTTCTCCCCTTCTGGCGAACTCTTCTGCCTTATGCAATTCTAACCAATGTATACCTTGGGTATCAGGATGTAATACGATATCTGCCAGTTTTGCCTCTCTTTCTATCATCTCTGACTGCATCGCCTCAATGCTGGTAAATATTATATCTAATATATTATTCTTAAACTTATGCTGAAAATAGGCCTTTAAATCAAACCATCTCCTTTTCTTAATCGCCTCGCGGGTCAGGGCAATCTCTTCCTTAATCTGACTATACTGCCTGAGCATATCTTCCCGTGAGGGAGTAACATTCACCGCAATAATTTTCTTCACCCCCATCTTAAAGAGCACCTCAGTGGGCAAAGGATTAATCACCCCGCCGTCTAAAACCGTTTGTCCCTTAAAGGGCATAAATACTCCGGGCATAGAACAGGTAGTCATAATCGCATCCACTAAAAGCCCTTTATCCAAGACCCGGGGTTCTTTCTTGCGGATGTCGCTGGCCACTATTTTTAAAGGAAGCCTGACATCATAAAAAGTTTTATTGCCCAGGTGTTCCTTTAAGAACCTATAGAGTTTGTTCCCTTTGATAAAACCCAAGAAGGGAATAGTCAAATCTATCAGTCTCATCGCGTATTTCGGCTCTTTAAACTCTTTGGTAATCTCAAGTATCTCATCCGCTGACCTACCCGTGGCCCAGAGGCTGGCAATGAGCGCGCCAATGCTTGAGCCGGCAATCACATCAATGGGAATTTTTTCTTCTTCAATTACCTTTAAGACGCCGATATGGCAAAATCCATAACCCACGCCTACTCCTAAAGCCAGGCCCACCAGGCAATCTCCTAACTGGCGCGCAATCCGGCGCACGGCCAAGGCATATTCACAAAGTGGGTCATCTAGGACCAATCTATCCGAGGCCCCAAAATCTATCTTGGGCAGGGTGGCAAAGATAGAGTGATTTAAGAGCTGCCTTTCCTCTTGGGGGCCGAGCCGCGAGAGTTTATATTCGTTAATAATAATTTTTATCTTACTTTCAGAAAAATTAAAATCTGTCTGCAATTTTTCAATTAGGTGCCGCGTCTTCTTTAAATCTACGGCGTCGGGGCTGGTCAAAATTTGAATCAAATCGGATTGGTGTAATATACTCAAGATAGACCTATCCATTACTGAAGGCAGGTCTAAAATGATGTAGTGGTAATCATTGACTAACCTGCTTAAGATAGCAATCAATCTTTCTACGCAGGCGGCGTCTTCGGGATTATAACTAAAACAGACGAGGTCTATGCCAAATCTAGTTTTTAGAATAAACTCCGGCAGGAGTTTGATATTCTTTTCTAAAGGTGATTTTAAGCTAAAGACCTTAACCCCAGAATCTACCTCCAAGCGCTGGGGCATACTATGGATTTTATCTTCGGGGACAATATCCAGGATAATCAGTTGTTTATGGGTTTCCTTTTTTAGGCTCAGGGCCAAATTCAGGGCATAGACGGTCTTGCCGGCCTGGGAATAGGAACTGAAGATAGAAATCACTGCGCTCTCAAAAATAGTCTTCTGGTGGATATCCTTATTTTTCAGACGGCGGGAGAGGGTCTGGCTTAAATCAATGGCTAAGCGGGGGATTTTTTTTAAGATAAAATCAAAATCCTCCTTTGTAATCTCTAAGAGAAGCGAGTCGTTGATGGCCTGGGCAGTTACCGAATGCGGTTCAGCGGTCAGGAGGGAAATAATCCCGAAATATTTGCCCCGGTGCAGATACTCTAATATCGTTTTATTGCCGGATGGACTAGCGGTGTAAATTACTATCCTGCCTAAGATAACGCAGTAAAGAAAACTCGCCGGTGAGCCCTCCGCATAAATAATCTGGTCTTTTTTATATTCTACAATGTTGGCCTTTTTCTTTACCAGTTGTAATTCCTCGCGGGATAAACCGGCAAAGAAAGGTATCTCTTGAATAATTAAGTCCTTATTCAGCATCCAAATCCAGCCTTCCTGTTTTACAGACGGCAGCAAACTCTCTAGCGCTATCTCGGGGCTTGCGTTTATAAGTAGCGTAATCCACTTCAATCAGGCCAAAGCGGGGAGTAAAGCCCTTATCCCACTCAAAATTATCCATCAGCGACCAGTAAAGATATCCCCATACCTTAACGCCTTTCTGCATCGCCAAATATATACTTTTTAAATGCCCGCGGATAAAATCCCAGCGCTGGCTATCATCGTCGGTACAGATACCATTCTCCAAAATAAATACCGGCAGGCGATACTTTGCTAGCCCTAAAAGCACGCTATACATACCTTCAGGATAAATATCCCAGCCCAAGGAATTCTTGGGAAGTAAAGAGTGGTTTTTCTTGCAGATATCCAGGAAAAGATTCCTTAAGCCCCATCTTTCTACCTCCACCAGGCTGCGCGTATAATAATTTATCCCCAAAAAATCAAGTGCCCCGCTCTTCTTGAGTCGATCCAGGAAAACATGATTAAAGTATTTCTCCCTTAAGTAAACGGCAATCCTATTTTTTAAACTTCTACTGCAAGGCACAAAGGCCTGCATACTATTGGCAATGCTTATCAAGGGCTTAGCTAAATTTTTCCTCTGATAAATATCCTGGATGAGCCGGTAGGTTTTAATGTGGGCCTTGATGAGATTATTGCGCGCCTGCAGTGCTTTAAAAAAAGATTTTTCCTGCGGCGGCCAGAAACCCAAGATAAAAGAGTGATATATATAAACCATCGGCTCATTGATGGTTACCCAGAATCTGACTTGGCCGCAGAGGGCTAAGGTTATTTTTTCTACATAGCGCAAAAAATAATCTGTGGATTTTTTATTTTGCCAGCCGCCTAAGCGGGCAAACCAGAGCGGATTGGTAAAATGATGCAGCGTAACCACGGGTTCGAGATTACGTTCTCGCAGAACAGAAACTACTTCTCTATAATGCTCAATTTCTTTTTCGCAGAATTGCCCTGCCTGGGGCTCAATACGGCTCCATTCAATAGAGAGACGCAAAGCGCGGAGATTAAGAAGGCTCGCTAAAGCAAAATCTTCTCTAAAAAACTCATAGTGGCGGCAGGCAAGACCAGAGGCATCTTTGAGGCCTGCCTTTTTTTCAAAATCCCACCAGTCAGAATTGAGATTATTGCCTTCTGTCTGGTAGGCAGAAATAGCTGCGCCCCAGAGAAAATCCTTAGGAAACTCTATCATAGCGATATATTATAGCATCCCAAAATAAAAAATCCCAACAAAATGTTGGGACCCCTATAAATAAAAACAGCCGATAAAGGAATCGGCTTTCAATAACTCACCCTCCTTCGGCAACCCAGCTACCATACCCCGGAATTTCGGGGTTTAGGTCTGTGGCTTTGCGCCCCCATCTTTCGATGCCCGCCCAAAAAACATCAGCGGTTCTGCCATATTTTATGGCAGAGGTTTACCCCGTTAGAAATTTCTCTAACGTGGCAACCCCGTTATTTCTAACGGGGTTTACCTTTATCGGCTATAACCAAGTATAGCACAGAAAACCCTGTTTTTCAAGGCAGGCCTTTAAGGACGAACCCTTACCAGATGCTCCCTTTTGAAACCTTTGAATAGGCGGTAGCTCAAGAAGTAGGTACAGCTGTATAACGGATTAGTTAAAATATCCAAGACCATATGCTGGGTTATTCCTAGGCCCAAGGCAATCCAGTTCAACCCCAGGCGGAATACAGAGATAATAACCCAGAGTAGTAAAACCAATTCCAGAGAATGATAGAATAAAAATATAAACCTGGCTTTCCTTTGACTGTGCCAGAGATAGATATTTTTTATTTTTAGGCTTAAGCCTTCCTGCAGGTAATAATCCAGAAGGTGGTCTGCGTCTATCAAGATACCTGCAGCCAGAGAGATAAAAAATGCGTTTGCGGATTTAAAAATAAAGTATATCAGCCCGCTGATGGTTAAGGTGCAGGCAATATGACCAGTGACTTTAATAACTAATCTCCTAACGTTTTTTCTTTGCCTTGGGCGCTGCAGGTTTATTCAAAGAGGCGCCTAATACTGCCCAGGTCTTTGATCCCACTTTGCCGTCTGCTTCCAGGCCATTATCCTGTTGGAATTTTTTGATGGCCTCTTTGCTTAAGGGGCCTATCTTGCCGTCAATTGGGCCAGTGTAATAATTGGCATTCTTTAAAGCGGTCTGGATCTCGATATTCGTGGGCTGATAAGGACCAGCCGGAGGCAGGTTCTCTGACGCGGCTGGCGCAGGGGCTACTACTGTAGCCGTGGCCTCTACGGTCTCTGTTTCGGGCGCGGTTAAACCTTCTATTGACGCCGGCTCCTGTAATTCTTCCAATGCCGTCTCTTTTTTGCCGCAGCTGGCTAAAGAGACTGTGAGCACTGATAGTAAAACAAAAAACAAAATTCTTTTCATTCCTCACCTCCCTCGTTTTTTATATTCTAACAAACTAACCCAAAAAAGCAACTACTTTTCGCATCGTAAAATCCAGGGCTATTCTTTTCTAAAACTTGAGACTATACGCATAATCTCTTTAGCATCTTTAGCTTTTTTCAAGCGGCTTAAGATAAATTTATCTGCCACTAACCGAGAGATCTCGGCTAAGATTTTTAAGTGCGCCCCCACCTCTTTCTCCGGGGAGGCCAACGTAAAGAATATATACGTTTTTTCTCCGTCTAATGCGCCGAAATCCACTCCCTCATCTTTGCGGGCAAAGATGAGGATAAAAGTATGCAACCGACTCAACTTCACGTGGGGAATAGCTACGCCATTGCCAATACCGGTAGAGCCAAGCCTTTCCCTCTCCATAATCGCCTTGAAAATTACCTTTTTCTTTCTTATTCTGCTTCCTTGCGAAATCAAGTCCACTAATTCGGCCACAATTTCCTTTTTACTATTTCCCTTCAGGCCCAAATGAATAAATTTTTCTTTCAATATTTTGGATAATTTTATCTCTTCTAGTTTCTTCATCTTTAAATTTTGCCTATCTGCGGATATAAACTATTTACCAGAAGAAAAAAGATGGTGCAGGCGATACCGCTCGTCATAATTGCCACGGATACCCCCAGTTTCTGGGCGAGGCTGCCGGCAATTAAATTGCCAAAAGGCATAATCCCGGCAAAGGTAAACATAAAGGCGCTCATCAGTCGCCCCCTGACCTCATCGGGTGCGAGGGTCTGCAATAAGGTATTGATCAGGCTGATGGCGGTAACCGAAGACCAGCCCAAGATGATTAAGGTAATAATTGAGAATAAATATGTTTTGGATAATGCTAAGAACACTAATGAAACCGAAAATATTATTGCCGAGTTAATTAATAATCTGCCTTTATGTTTAAAATCGCCTATACGCGCTAAGACTAAGCCGGCAATCAGCGCCCCGATGCCGACGGCAGACATTAATATCCCTAAACCCTTGGCACCTGCTTTTAATATATCGCTGGCAAAAACAGGCATCAGGATTACATAGGAGATACCGAATAAACTGGTTACCCCCACCATCACAATCAATATAAGTATAGTAAGATTATTTTTGATGAAATTCAGGCCCACAATTAAATCTTTGCTGAAGTTGGTGTTTTTATTTTCGCTTACGCTGTGATTTATTTTTATCAGCAAAAGGGCGATAATTACCGCCAGAAAACTTATGCCATTGACATAGAAACAGCCGCTCATCCCGATGCTGGCGATGAGTATCCCGGCCAAGGCCGGGCCAATAATCCGGCTGGAATTAAAGGCAATGGAATTTAAGGCGATGGCATTAAGTAATTGGGCCTTGCCGACTAAATCCACTACCACAGATTGCCGGCTCGGGGCATCAAAGGCCATCACTATGCCATTTAATACCGCGAAGAGCATTATCTGACGCGGAGTGATTAATCTTAACTGGGTGGATATGGCTAAAAGAAACGCCAGCAGCATAAATGCGCTCTGGGTAAAAAGAAGTGTATTTCTTCTATTGAACCTATCGGCGACTACGCCGCCGAATAAAGAGAGGATAAAAACCGGGATAAAACCTAAAAAACCCACCACGCCTAATAAAAAGGAGGAGTGGGTCAACTGAAACACTAGCCACGACTGGGCAATAGTCTGAATCCAGGTGCCGACGAGCGAAACAAACATCCCCAGCCAGTAAATTCTGAATTCCCTAACTTTTAAGGATGAAAACATTTCAAGATTTTAGAACTGCTTCCCGCCGGCAGCGCGGACAGAGGATTTTTATCCGGTCGGAACGCAAAAGTTCATGCTCTTCTTTTGATAACGTCCCTTCTTCTGGGTGCATGCTTCTTAAATAAAATAACATAAGTGAGGCATTGGCAAAACAGAGTGGCCCTAATCTCTGGCTGACCCAGCGATATTGCGCAGAAGGTAGAATCATCTCCTGGCAA
>JACRHO010000039.1 GCA_016212045.1 Candidatus Omnitrophota bacterium
CTGCTGCCTCCGAAGCCGGATAAAATTCTTTATCCGGGTTATCTTTTTTCAGGCGATAGATTAGCCCGACCTCTGTGCCGACGATTATTTCCTGGGCCTTGCTTTGGCTGGCAAACTGGCACATCTTACTGGTAGATAAAACAGCATCAGCCAAGGCCACCACTTCGGGAAGGCACTCTGGGTGCACCATGACCAGACTTTGAGGATGGAATCCTTTTTCTCGCTTTATATCTTCAGGAAGAATCTTTACGTGCGTCGGACAATAACCATTCCAGGAAATCAGTTTCCGTCGAGTCTCTTTAGAGACATAATCCGCCAGATATTTATCCGGCACAAAGATAATCTCTTTCTCACTTTTTAAGGCATTAACTACTGCCACGGCATTGGTTGAGGTGCAACATACATCTAACTCTGCCTTTACTTCCGCAGAAGTATTCACATAACCTACTGCTACTGCCTGGGGGTGCTTTTCTTTTAATTTCCTTAAGTCCTGCGCTGTAATCATATTTGCCATCGGACAACCGGAAAACACATCAGGCATAATTACTTTCTTTTCCGGGCAAAGAATAGATGCCGTCTCAGCCATAAAGTGCACCCCGCAGAAAACAATCACTTCGGCGTCGGTCTTAGCGGCAATCCGGCTTAACTCTAAAGAATCACCCCGGTAATCGGCAATATCCTGCACCTCGGGAAGCTGATAGTTATGCACCAGAATTACGGCATGGCGTTTTTTCTTTAACTCCTTTATTCTCTCTTCTATATCTTCTATCATCATTTTAACCTATTTACTGTCCCGCATCGGAAAGGGTAATAATCCCGCCGCCTAAAACTTCATCTCCGTCATAAAATACCGCGGACTGGCCAGGAGTAATGGCAAACTGCGGCTCTTTAAACTGTACCGTGATTTTATTTTTCCCGAGCATAACCTTAGCCCTGGCTTCTGGGTGATTATACCTTATTTTTACCTTCAGGACAACTTCCTTTTTTAAGGGCTGGAAAATAAAATGTGGCTCTTTCACTAGAAATTCTGAAGCCAAGGTATCTTCTTTTCTGCCCACGATGATCATATTATTTCTGGCGTCTATCTTTGTGATATACAAAGGATACCCTTTAGCAATACCCAAACCTTCCCGCTGGCCAATAGTATAAAAAGCAATCCCCTGATGTTGCCCCAGGACATTTCCTTGCTTATCTACAATCGCTCCGGGCTTTATCTTCAGCCTCATTTGGGTCTTGAGAAACCCCCGGTAATCTTGGCCAGGCAAAAAACATATCTCTTGACTGCCTAATTTATCCGCCACCGACAGGCCAAATTCTCTGGCCAATCCTCTTACTTCTTCTTTAGTATAATTACCTAAAGGAAAAAGTATGTGTTTAAGTTGCTTTTGATTTAAGCGATAAAGAAAATAGGATTGATCTTTTTTTCTATCTTTGGCTTTCTTTAATAAATATTTTTGATTTCTCTCTATGCGCGCATAATGCCCGGTCGCCAGGTACCCTGCGCCTAACCCTAAGGCCTTTTTTAGCAAGGCAGCAAATTTAATATACTGATTACACCTGACGCAAGGATTAGGCGTGCGGCCTCTAAGATACTCTTGGCAAAAATTCCTAATTACCCACTTTTCTAATTCCTGCTGCATATTCAAGACATAGTGCCGAATGCCTAATTTATGCGCCACTCCCCTGGCATCGTCTATTGCCTGCATCCCGCAGCAAATGGGTTTCCTTTTGGCCGGCTCCGAGAGATTGAAACACATGGTGATACCGATAACCTCATAGCCCTCTTTTTTGAGCAGGGCCGCGGCAACCGAAGAATCCACTCCTCCGCTCATCGCCACAACCACGCGTTTTTTCATCATAGGTTCACAAGGATTCAATTACCTGGTATGTTTTATCTAAGATATCTTCAAGTTCATTTCTCTTTGTGCAAAGGGGCAGCCATAAATAAACCACATTACCCAAAGGCCTTAAGATAAGATTCCTCTTTAGGCCTCTTTTGTAAACTTCTAATCCTATTCTTTCTTTAAAATCAAAACCCCTTTTTGTCTTTTTATCTTTGACTAATTCCAGCGCGCCAATTAGCCCGAGCTGCCTTACATCTCCTACCAGGGGAAGACCTCTAAATCTCTCCAACCCGCGATGGAATAAGGGTATAGTATCCTTTATTTTAAATAATGTTTTTTCCTCCTCAAATATTTCTAGGCTGGCTAAAGCAGCAGAGCAACAGAGAGGATTCCCGGTATAGGTATGACCGTGATAAAAGGTTTTGTTCTCCTGGTAATCTGCAGAGAATGTTTTATAAACCTTATCCGTGGTTAAGGTTATACCTAAAGGAAGATAGCCGGCAGTAACCCCCTTTGAAAGACACATAAAATCTGGTTCAATGCCATTTACATACTCGCAGGCAAACATTTTGCCGGTGCGGCCGAAACCCGTAGCCACCTCATCCAATATCAAATGGACGTGATATTCCTTGGCTAAGGCCGCTGCTTTTTTTAAATATTCTTGAGGGTAGACAATCATTCCTGCGGCAGCCATAAGCAAAGGTTCTAAAATAATGGCTGTTATTTCTGGCGCTTTCTCTTTTAAGAGAGACTCCATTGGCTTGATGCACTCAGTAAGACAATTGCCTTGAGATTTATTGACTGGGCAGCGATAACAGTATGGAGAAGGAATTTTAAAGGACGAAAAAAATAACGAAGAGAATCTCTTATTAAAGAGGTCTATACCGCTGACACTCATCGTGCCAATAGTATCACCGTGATAGCCGCGGTCCAAGGAAATAAATTTCTTCTTCTTTTTCTCCCCTAAGTTTTTCCGGTATTGAAAAGACATCTTGAGCGCTATTTCTACTGCCGTTGAACCATTATCGGAAAAAAATACTTTAGTTAAATTTTTGGGCGCAATAGAAATAAGTCTCTCAGCCAGGCAAATGGCTGACCGATGCGTAAAACCAGCTAATAATACATGTTCCAGGGAATTTAACTGTTTCTTAATTGCCTTTTTAATTTTAGGGTGATTATGGCCATGGACATTGCACCACCAGCTGGAGATAGTATCATAGTAAAAGTTGCCCTGTTCATCATAAAGCTTAATCCCTTCTGCCCGCTCTATCAAAATAGGGGGGAACTTTTTGGCCTCCTTCATTTGTGTATAAGGATGCCAGATAAATTCCAAATCCTTCTTCAGCCATTTATCTATCTGCATAGCGCCTTTCGTATCTTCTCTCCCATCGGGATAAATTTCTCATATAACTTGTCATATCCATCTACCCAGGGCAGGCTGCCGAATATCTGCTGGTTAGTCAATGTCCTGACAATCAGGGGATTATCCTTTAAGATTTGTTTAGTTTGTTTCTTCAGGTTATTAAATACTATGCCTAAGACCCTAATATTTCTAGAAGCCAAGGCCTCAATAGTTAATAACGTATGGTTGATTGCGCCCAATTTGTTTTGCGCTACCAGCAATACAGATAAATCAAGCTCCTTGACGATATCTATGATCAAACTTTTTTTACTATAAGGAACCAGCGCCCCGCCTATTCCCTCTACAATTACAAAATCAAATTTACTAGATAAGAATTTAAAACTGCTGATAATTTTATGGGGGGTAATTTTTCTCTTCTCAATCCTGCTGGCTAAGTGAGGGGAACTGGCTAATTTGAATGTATAAGGAGAAACTAAATCAAGATAATCCCTGATATCATTTTTATTGCGCTGCATAATTTTAAGGTGCAACTTTACATCTGGCGATAAAGTACTGGTTGAACCAGTCTGTATCCATTTCTGGGTTATCACATTATATCCTTTTTCTAATAAATATCTTGCGAGCAGGCCCGTAACTATAGTTTTTCCTACTCCTGTATCTGTTCCGGTAATAAATATCCCGTTCATCAGACTGAAACTTGGCAGAAGAAAATCTGAGAGGTCGCCCTTACCTCTTTAAATCTGTTTAGATAAACCTCTTCCAATTTTTTAAAATGGCGGTGATCAAAAAGAATTTTGCTACCCAGGCCATTCCCCCTTACGCCTGTATATTTTATTTTCCTCAATAAATCCCTCAGGCCGTCATAGCGCTCTTGATAACTTATTTCTTTTATCTTAGTTTTTTTAAAATTATTCTGCAGTAGTTTCTTTATTTTATCCTTGACCAGAAAGCTATCTGCTACAATATCTTTATTTGGAAAGAGGCATTTTAAGGATGCATTCAATTCCCAAAATGTATGGGACCCAAAGATAGAAAAAGAAATTATGCCTTGTTTTTTAAGCAGGCCTCTATACATTAGTAAGGCCTTTTCTAAATCCGCAAACCACTGGAAACAGGCGTTAGAAGTAATTAAGCCGAAATTTTCTTTTAAATTTAGTTTTTCTGCATCGGCTATAATAAATTCTATATCGCTGCCATTAAATTTCTCCCTGGCAACCTCAATCATTCTGCTAGATATATCTACGGCCTTAATCTTTGCCACTTTAAATCTTCCCCTGAGCAAAAGGGTGTAATTCCCTGTGCCGCATCCTATCTCTAAGATATTGTCAAAATTATTTTCTTTTATCTGCCCTAAAAGTTCTAAAGCGGATTTTTTTTGTATATCCGCATACTTATCATAAAGATGGGCGTGCCTGGAAAAATTTCTGATGATGGTTTCTTTATCCATGATAAAATTTGTCTTTAAACTTATGATTTAAAAATAAAATATGTCCGAGGCCATCGGCGCAGATAAATTCGCTTTTGGCCAGCCCAGATTTAATCTGCCGGACTTCATTAATCGGAGCAATTCTGTCTTCCTTGCCATGAAAAAAAGTTATTCTTTTTATCCTTGATAAAGATTCGGGATTAATCTTGGCCCGAGTCAAATAATCTAACCCAGACAAAAGTTCTTCGCTAGGCATCTGATTAAGATAAACTTTCAGTAAATGTTTTCTAAACCAGTTCAGCCCCTCTTTATCTTCAGAAGAAAAACAATCCAGATAAAATTTATAAAGATAGGCTTTTTTGTTCTGTTTAATTTTTAGTTCTATCTCTTTTAAGGCCTTGCGCTTAAAACTTCTGCGGACGCTCAACAAAATAAGCTGCCCTATCCTATCAGGATACTCTGAGGCAAAATCGCAAGCCAGGAATCCTCCCATTGACCAGCCAAAGAGTGAAACCTTTTTTATAGATTTTTTATTTAAAAAATTAATTAGATTTTTCTTAAAATAAAAAGGGCAAAACTTAATCGGCATCAAATAATTAAATTTTAAGTCTAAGGCGGCAAAAATCCTAAAGTCAGTTGCCCACCCCGGTATCAAAACCAGGGTTTTCTTAAAACCTCTATTGATTAATTTAAACTTTGATCTTAAGGATATCATCGAGGAGGTTTTTTAAAATTTCTTTACTGTGATAATAAGTTAAGGAAAACCTTAGGCGCGCCTGGCCTTTGGGAACCGTTGGCGGCCTTACAGGTAAAACCCAATAACCTTTTTCCTGAAGTTTCCTGGCGAACTCTAAAGCCTTAAAATTATCTCCGATAACCAAAGGAATTATCTGGGATTGCCCTTTTATTGCAAAACCTTTTGTCTCTAAATTCTCTCGAAAATATTCTGCAGATTCTAAAAGATTTTTTCTGCGGAATGGCTCATCTTTGATTAAGTCTAGGGCTGCTAAATTTCCGGCGATGATCGCCGGAGGCAGGGCTGTTGAATAGATAAAACTTCTGCAGGTATTAATTAAATATTCAACCGACTTTTTTGAAGAGGCCAGGTAGGCGCCAAAACCACCTAATGCCTTGCTAAAAGTTCCCATGATAAAATCTACCCTTGCCTCCAGATGCTCTTCTTCAACTATACCGCTGCCACCCCTGCCAAAGACGCCTGTGGCATGGGCCTCATCAACCATCATCCAGCAATCATATTTTTCTTTGAGATAAACCAGCTCTTTTAGTTGCGGCCTATCCCCATCCATACTAAAGATGGTTTCCGTAATAATCAGGGGTTTGTCGAACTTGCCTCTTTCTTTTTTAAGAAGTTGCGCGAGGTGGCCGGCATCATTGTGCCGATAACGGAAGAGTCTGGCTCCAGAGAGAAGAATGCCGTCGATTATACTGGCGTGATTCATGCGGTCGGAAAATACGCAATCCCTTTTGCCCAAGAGAGAACTCAATATGCCAATATTTGCCTGATAACCAGAATTAAAAACTAAGGCTGCTTCTTTATGTTTAAAACCAGCGACCTTTTCTTCTAATAGATGATGCAACTGATAGTCGCCGCTCATTAACCGTGAAGCCGAGCTGGAGGTGCCAAATTTATCCAGTGCCTTTTTGCTTTCTGCGATAAGCCGGGGGTGGCCTGCCAGCCCTAAGTAATCATTAGAAGAAAAATCAACATATTCCCTATTACCCAAAATTATCCTCTCCCTATTCCTATACAAGAGGGGTATCAAGGTTCTTAATAGCCCCTGCCTGGACCTTTCCTCTAAAAATTCTTCTATTGTTGCCATAATTGCTTTATCTCTTTAACCAGTTCCCGGTCTTCTGTTACCTCTCTACCCTTAAGAGTGAGGTATCCGCCGATGAGCATACCATTGGCACCGGCCATAAATGCCAAGGCCTGGAAATCCTTTAATATAGACTCCCTGCCCGCCGCTACTTTGATAATCTTGTCTTTCAATATTATTCTAAATAAAGCGATGGTCATGATTGCTTCTTGACAGGAAAGCAAAGGATATCTTTCTAAGGGCGTATTTTTAATGGGTACTAATATATTCAGCGGCACAGACTCTACATCCAATCCTTTTAGAATCAATGCCATCTCGACTCTATCTTTTAAACTTTCCCCCATCCCAATTATGCCACCACTGCAAACCTCAAGGCCAACTTCTTTTGCTAACCTAATCGTATCTATCCTCTCCTGAAAAGTATGCGTCGTTACAATCTTAGGAAAATAGCCGGGGGAGGTTTCAATATTATGGTGATAACGGCTCAAGCCCGCTGCTTTCAATAAAGAAAACCCTCTTTCATCCATTCTTCCCAGAGAAGCGCACATCTTAATTCCAACCTTACTTGTTATCTCCCAGATGGCATCGGCGATAATCCCCAACTCCTCTTTTGAAAGGGTATTGCCGCTAGTAACAATATCAAATCTCTCGGCGCCTATATCTTTTGCCTGCCTAGCTGCTTCTATCATCTGGATTTTCTTCTTCAGGGGATAAGTGGCTATGCCGGTGGGGTGGCGGCTGGCTTGGGCGCAGAATTTACAATCCTGACTACAGAACCCTGACTTTGCGTTCATTATGGTACATAATTCCAAACTGAAGCCCATGAATTCCTGCCTGGTCTTATTAGCAAGAAAAATCAAATCTGCCAAAGGTAATTCTATAAGTGAGTCTATTTGCTTCTGATCCATATTAATAAAAAATCCCGATACCCATTATATAAAGTATCAGGATACTGTCAACTAAATTGTAATGAATGGTTGACGTTACCGGCAGTGCGCCACATCGCCTGCCATAATCTTTTCTGTAAGTCCGGAATCCTGCCTTAAGAGGAGGCCGCCGTCTATATCAATATCTATCGCCTCCCCTTCGCGCAGCTCTTTGTGAGAAATTACCTTTACCCTTCTGCCCAGGGTTATATTGTACTCACGCCATTGCTCAATGATTGGTTGCGGCCCTTTGCCTTGAAAAAGTAAATAATTTGCTTCTATTCTGCGTAATATCTCCTGTAATAAATCTAAGCGATTGATATTTTCTTTTTTTTGCTCTTTTAATGAAGTGGCAGAAGTTAACAGCGCCTTCTTATCATTATTCACATTTAAACCCAGGCCAATCACGGCAAAGCGCAATTCATCCGTCTCGGCATTTAACTCAGTTAATATGCCGCCTAACTTTTTCTGATACATTAAGATATCATTGGGCCATTTTATCTTTGCCTCTAAACCCGTAATCCTCTTGATTGCCTCGCAGATACTCACTGCGGCAAGCAGTGTAATTATCGGCGCCTGAGCCGGTAAAATCTTTGGCCTTAAAATTAAGGATAAATATACCCCTTTATATTTAGGGGAGAGCCAGCTTCTGCCCAGCCTGCCCCTGCCTTTGGTCTGGGTCTCGGAGATGACTAAGGTCCCATCAGGTGAACCTTCCATGCCTAATTTTACAGCAATATCCATTGTTGAAGAAACGCTTTCAAAATAATAAATCTTTTTGCCGATAACTTTTGTATTCAAGCCGCGGCTGATTTCTGCGCTAAACAAGCGGTCAGGGATAGAAACCAGTTTGTATCCTAAATGCGGGACTGCCAAGATTTCATAGCCTGCCTCTTTTAACTCCTGAATGTGTTTCCAAAGTGCCTGGCGGCTAATCTTAAAATGGTGGCTCAACTCTTCGCCAGAAACATAATTTTCTTTTTTCTTTAAAAAATCAAGGATTTTGTCTCGCATCATTATTTCTTTTCATAGAGAGGAGACATCGCGCGCAGTTTCTGCGCGATCCCAGGCAGGTGTCCTAAAAGGTAGTCTATATCTTTTTCTTTAGTCCATCTGCCCAAGGTAACTCTTAAAGAGCCGTGGGCGATTTCCGGGGATAAACCAATGGCCAATAAGACGCTGGAAGGTTCTAAAGAAGTGGAAGTGCAGGCAGAACCCGTTGAGGCGGCAATGCCTAACATATCTAAATTAATCAGAATTGATTCGCCTTCAATATATTTGATAGAAAAATTGGCATTGTTGGGAAGCCTAATCTCTGGATGGCCGTTAAGGTAAACTTCCGGGATCTTAGCGAACACTTCCTTAATCAGCTTATCGCGCAGTTTTTTCTGAAACTCTGCTTCCTCCGGCATTTTCTCCTGGCATAATTCTATGGCTTTGCCTAATCCCACGATCCCGGATGTGTTATGAGTTGAGGCGCGCCTGCCTTTTTCCTGATCTCCGCCGTGTAAAAATTTCATCAGGCGCGTTCCTTTACGGATATACAACGCCCCTACTCCTTTGGGGCCATAGAATTTATGGGCAGAAAGCGAAAGAAGATTAACCCTTAGCGCATTGACGTCCACGGGAATATGGCCGACGGTCTGCACTGCATCAGTATGAAAATATATTTCTTTCTCCTGGGCAATCTCCCCGATTTGGGCAATCGGCTCAATCGTCCCGATTTCATTATTGGCATGCATGACGGAAATGAGAATGGTTTTATCCGTAATTGCTTGCTTGATATCAGCAGGGTCAACTAAACCATATTTATCTACACCGACAAAGGTAATTTTAAAGCCTCTCTTTTCTAAAAATTTACACGGCTCGGTTACCGCATGATGTTCAATACCAGTTGTAATGATGTGCCTGCCTTTATCCTCTAAGGCATAGGCAGCGCCTGCGATGGCAAAATTATCCGCTTCTGTGCCGCCGGCAGTAAAAACAATCTCTTCGGCTTTGGCTCCTAAAAATTTAGCCAGCGTTTCTCTGGCGTCTTCAATTGCCTTTTTTGCCTCCTGGCCAAAAGTATGGATGCTGGAAGGATTGCCGAATTTCTCAAAAAAATACGGCTGCATCGCCTTTATTACCTCAGGGTCAGTGGGAGTAGTCGCAGCGTAATCTAAATAAATTCTCTTCATTTCTTTATCACCTCATTTAAACTTCCGGTGCGATAACCTTCTAAATCTAATGTTACATAATTATAGCCCATTTTTTTAAATCTTTCTACGATGAGATCGCCTTTACGGATGAGCGCGAGGATATCTTTTTTCATTACCTCTATACGGCAGAGGCCGTTGTAATGCCTAAGTCTTACCTGGTTAAGACCCATCCTTCTTAATACATTCTCCGCTTTGTCTATGCGCTCTAACAAATGGGGCGTAATCTTAGTGCCATAAGGAATGCGGGAGGCCAGACACGCCAGCGACGGTTTATTCCAGGTTTTAAGACCCAATTTATTACTTAATCGGCGGATATCATCTTTGGTAAACCCGGCCTGCTCTAACGGCGAACACACCCCCAGTTCTTCTTTAGCTTTATTTCCGGGACGGAAATCCTTTTTATCCGAGAGATTGCTGGCATCTGCGACAAAATTTAATCTGTTTTTTCTGGCTATATCTTTGAGCCTACTGAATAATTCTTTTTTGCAAAAATAACAACGGTTAACTGGATTAGCAATGAATCTGGCATCTTGCAATTCTTGGGTCTGAATTATTTTATGCCTTGCGCCTAATATCCTAGCCATCCTTTTAGAAAAAGTTAATTCTTCAGGCGGGTAAGTAGGCGAATTTGCGGTTACTGCCAAGACCTTATCTTTTAAGACCTCATGCGCAATTTTTAATAAAAAGGTGCTGTCTATGCCTCCAGAATAAGCAACTAACACCGAATCCATTGCTTGCAATATTTTTTTTAATTTTCTTAATTTATTCATCTTAAAAGTGCACTTCCATCGCGCGGGTAGGGCAAATCTTGACGCAGAGTTCACAGGCAATGCATTTATTATCGTAGAAATGCACCTTGCGCGTAATGTGATCGACTGCCAGGGCTCCTGTAGGACAGATCGGCACGCAGACTCCACAGTCAGTGCATTTGACTTCGTTGCGGATGACATCCTGGCTTAAGGGCTGAATCCTTACCCCGCAGGACTCTAAATACGTAATGCCCTGGTTAAAATTTCTATCTTCGCCGGTTAACTCTAAAACCATCAGGCCTTCTTCCTGCGGCGTGACATAGGCCTTAAGGATATTAAACTTCAAATCGTAGTCCTTCACCAGTTTATAAACAATCGGCTCGTCAACCAAGCGATGCGGAAAGTGTAATACAATTCTTTTGGAAATCATTTCGCCTCGCCTCCTAAATGCTAATCGGTCTTTCTTTTAAAGATTTAAAGGTGTAGCCGGATTCTGCGCCGGGCAAAGGCGCCACGGCTTCAGTCAAGACAAAGTCGCCTTTTTTAATCCAAGATTTTAATTCCTCGGCAATCTCGTGCGCTTTAGAATAACTGGATAAATTACCTGTGGGCACCTCTTTATCCTGCACTCTAATCTTTCCGGATTTCAACTGGGCGTAATTTACCTCGCCTAAACTCCCAGCAATCATTTGCGGATAAGCCTGGGAATAATCCACCACCTGGGCGTAAATCTCTTCATCCTTAGCCGCGGTATATTTAACTATTTCTTCATTTAAAATCGGGATGGGCACGCCTATCCCCACGACTAAAGTTGCTCCGTAACCCAACATACTTGTACCTAAAAGCCAGGCGGGTTTCATCTGTTTTAAATCACCGATTACTGCCAAGGTGCCTGCAGGCGCCTGGGGAATCCCGTTATCTTTTCTTTTTACCGACGGATTATGCTGGGTGCCCTGCCAAGCAACATATCCGATACCGCCGCCTAAGAATATCTTAGTGCCAATGCCGATGGTTTTGTAATAGGGATCCTTTAAAAGCGGCGAGAGTTGGCCTGCAGAACAATAATTAGCATTGCCTAATTTGGGTTTTAACTCACCCATATAGGTATAAATAATTTTATCCGATAAATTTACCGCCACATTATAATTCTGATAACAGTTGCGGATATTATAGAGTACTGCCTCATTGAGGTCCTTAAGATTAATCAGCGTTTCAAGTTTCTTGCGCGGATAGCAATCTGTGCCATAGGCAGTGGCCTCCAAGCGCATATCTTTGCCTTCTGCTAATTCCTGGATGACATGAGCGCCGCCATATTTAAATTCGCCGGGAAAGACTTTATTGCGCGGGTCATCATCAGGTATGGCGGTTGCGCCCAAATAAATATCCACTGCCGCAAAACCGCAGTAGGCAGGCACATCATTAAGTTTACAGGTGCCGCCGCCTAATTTTATTCTGGGTTTAGCGTGTCCGATGTTAAAATAGGCGCCGGATGAGCACATTGGGCCAAAGGTGCCGGTGGTAACCACGTCTACTTCTTGGGCTGCCTTTTTCAGGCCTTTCTTATCCACCAGATCAATAATCTCTTCGGCAGTAACTACTACTGCCTTGCCCTGTTTTATCTTTTCATTTATTTCTTTAATTGTCTTCACTCAAACCACCTCTTTCTATATGGCAATTACTTCTTTTACCTCGGGAACTTCTTCTTTTAATAATTTTTCAATGCCCATCTTCAAGGTCATCTGGCTCATCGGGCAACAGCCGCAGGAACCGGTAAGTTTCAGCTTTACCACGCCGTCATCAGTAACCTCCACCAAATCCACATTGCCGCCGTCGGCCCGAAGCATTGGCCTAATTTTTTCTAATGCCGCTTCTACTTTTTCTTTCATTTTGGCTTCTCCCTTTTTTACTTAAATAGTTCAGTGCTTAAATAACGCTCGCCAGTATCCGGTAATATGACCACAATGAGTTTTCCTTTATTCTCCTGCCGATTAGCCACATTAAGCGCGGCAAAGGTGGCTGCCCCGGAAGAAACGCCGGCTAATATCCCTTCTTCTTTAGCCAAACGCCTGGAGGTATTGATGGCCTCTTCATTAGAGACCTGAATTATTTCATCAATGAGCTTGGTGTTTAAGACCTGCGGGACAAAACCTGCGCCAATTCCCTGGATCTTATGCGGGCCGGGCTTACCGCCGGACAACACAGGTGAATCCTTGGGCTCCACGGCAATAGCCTTAAAAAGCGGTTTCTTTTTTTTGATTACTTCTGCCACGCCAGTAATGGTGCCGCCGGTGCCTACGCCCGCGACTAAAATATCTACTTTACCCTCTGTATCTTTCCAGATTTCTTGGGCAGTAGTTTGGCGGTGAATCTCCGGGTTGGCCGGATTTTTAAACTGCTGGGGCATAAAAACCCGCTTATTTTGCCGGGCTAACTCTTCAGCTTTTTTCACTGCGCCGGACATACCTTCGCTGCCCGACGTCAATACAATCTCCGCGCCAAATGCGGACAAGAGTTGCCGGCGCTCCACACTCATCGTCTCTGGCATAGTTAAAACTAACTTTAAACCTTTTACCGCGCAGACAAAGGCCAAGGCAATGCCAGTATTACCTGAGGTTGGCTCCATAATTATAGTATCTTTATTTATCCTGCCTTCCTTCTCAGCCGCCTCAATCATACTTAAACCAATCCTATCCTTCACTGAAGCACAGGGATTATAGAACTCTAATTTTGCTGCCAGCGTAGCCACGCAA
>JACRHO010000043.1 GCA_016212045.1 Candidatus Omnitrophota bacterium
GGGCCCACAGGTAGCGGTAAGACCACTACTTTATACGCCGTGCTTAATGAAATAAAAAGCCCAAGCAAAAATATTATTACTATTGAAGACCCGGTGGAATATAAATTAGAAGGAATTAATCAGGTGCAGGTAAAGCCGGAAATTGGGCTGACCTTTGCCAGCGCCTTACGCAGTTTCTTAAGGCAGGACCCGGATGTGATGCTGGTCGGCGAGGTCAGGGATATGGAGACGGCGCAGATTTGTATCCGCTCGGCTTTAACTGGGCACCTCGTTTTAAGCACACTGCATACTAATGATGCGCCTTCCTCTGTCAGCCGGCTGATAGATATGGGTATTGAGCCGTACTTGATTGCCCCTTCTTTATTATTAGTAGTAGCGCAGCGGCTCTTAAGAAAACTTTGCCCTGATTGCAAAGAGGCATATGAGCCTAACCGCGAAGAATTAAAGAATATACAGTTAAAGACCGAACTTATCTATAAGCCTAAAGGCTGCCCAAAATGCGGCTCAATTGGGTACAAGGGAAGGACCTGCGTTGCTGAGGTGATGGTAGTTAGCGAGGAGATTCAGAATCTGATTAACGAGCGGGCTTCGTTTCAGAAAATCAGGGAGGTGGCTAAGTCGCAAGGCATGCAGACACTTTATGAATCTGCCATTAAGAAGATTGAGGACGGTGTTACTTCGTTAGAAGAAGGTTTGTCAGTTACTTTAGGAGCAGAGTAATGCCTAAATTTTTCTACGTGGCTAGGGATAACGCAGGCAAGAAGAGAATATCCGGCAGCGAAGAGGCCTCTACCTCGGATGAAATAATTGCCCGGCTGCAATCAAGGGATTTGATTGTGATAAATGTGGTTGCTGAATCCGAACTAAGCAAATCCAACCTGCGGTTAGAAGGTACGAGCTCCTTGCCGCGCAGAAGAAGGCGGATGCATTCCCGCGTTAGCGGTCAGGACCTGATGCTCTTCTGCCGCCAGTTAACCACGCTTTTAAGCGCGGGCGTAACCATTTTAAAGAGTTTAGAGATAATTGCCAATCAGGTCTCCAGCCGCAAATTTTATAATATACTGATGAAGATGATAAAAGAGATGGAGGCAGGCGCAAGCCTACATGAGGCAATGAGCAAACACCCTAAGGTATTTTCGGATTTATGGGTTAATCTGGTGGAGAGCGGCGAGGCCAGCGGAAATTTGGCCATTGTTTTAAACCGGCTGGCCAGTTACTTAGAGAGGAACGAGGCCTTTAAGAAGAAGATTATCTCGGCGATTATTTATCCGGTGATACTGATGATTGCCGGAACCGGGGCGCTGCTATTCTTAACAATTAAAATTGTGCCGACCTTTGCTGAGATATTTAAAGGCTTTAATATCACCTTACCTTTGTTGACGCGGATGCTTATTGCCGTAAGCGCATTCATCAGAAAATTCTTCTTGGTGATCATTGCCATTGCCATATTGATAGCGTATCTGTTCAGGAGATATATCCTTCAGACCAGAGTCGGCCGGGTAAAGTTTGAAAATTTTAAATTTAAATTGCCTGTTTTTGGCGAGTTCTTTCGGGCGCTGGTAGTGGAGAGGTTTTCTTCTGAGATGTCCACGCTCGTAGAAAGCGGGGTGCCGATTCTATATTCGCTGGAGATTACCGAAGGCAGCGTAAATAACCTGGTAATGGCCGGGATTATCCGTCAGATTAAAGAGGATGTGCGGGGAGGTAAAAGCCTAAGTTACCCTTTAGAGAAAAGCGGATTTTTTGAGCCGATGGTGGTGCAGATGGTCTCTATTGGTGAAGAGATCGGCGAATTGGCAGAGATGTTTAAAAAGATAAATTCTTTTTATCAGGAATATGTTGAGACATTTCTTACCCGTTTTACCGCCATGTTTGAGCCATTGATGCTTTTATTTATGGGCGCGGTGATTGGGTTGATGGTGATCGGGATGTTTCTGCCCATCTTTAAAATCGCCCAGTTCGCCGGATAAATGTCTTGACAATAGAACATAAATAATTATAATAAAATTCAGATTAAAAGGAGGTGATGCCCGCAGGAAAAACCAAAGAGCGAATTGTTTTACTGTTACCCAATAAGAATTTAGCAAATTAAAAAGGAGAAGCAATGATGAAAAAAGGTTTTACGTTATTGGAGTTAATCGTAGTCATCATTATCTTGGGTATCTTAGCCACTTTAGGTTTCACCCAGTATACCAAGATGGTAGAAAAAGGCCGCACTGCTGAGGCAAAGATGATTTTAGGCCAACTGCGCACTGCAGAAACCGCCTACTACCAGGAATATGGCGCTTATACTGATGCTATTGACCGCTTAGCAGTTAATGTTCCTACTGGGACCTGCATCGGAACGCATTATTTCAGGTATGGTGTAAGTGCTATCCTTGGTACTGCCACAAGATGCACAGTGAGTGGGAAGACACCTAATTTTACGGGTACTGCCTATACGATTACCTTGGATCACGCCACTGGCGTCTGGAGCGGCACACCAGGGTATTATTAGTCAACCTTTGTAGTTCAAGAACACCGTCGGAAAAATATCCTAATATAGTCATTGCGCAGGAGCGTAGCGAAGGAAGTAATCTCAAAAACGCGCTTGTTTCGGCACTGCGTGCCTCGCAATGATGGCTTTGCGATAATATGTTGTTAATTGCTATTACTTTCACTTTTGATACC
>JACRHO010000044.1 GCA_016212045.1 Candidatus Omnitrophota bacterium
GCCTTAGCCAAAAGATAGGCCTTTAACCCGTCTCTTTGATAACGCGCCAACCTTAAACTCGCTGCCGCGCGCTGGGCTAAACTTACAGCAAAGACGACTAAAATAGCCAAAATCCATAAACTAATGATTAAAACTGAACCTTTTTTAACCACTGGTGGGCAATAATAATTTTTCCCCTAAAGGCAGGGATACGGTTTTATTAAATTCAATGCCGGACAAATTTAATTTTATTTTCACTGCTGAGGGCAAAATGCTTTTTTGCGCCTTTTTTGCTTCTTCTTGGCTTGGCCAGAAATCCTGGTCATCATATTGAAAAGAAATATCTTGAACCGTAAAAGATAAATCCCTGTTTTCAAGGCAGGCCCGCTTTAATTTAGCGCCTTCCAGTTCATATTCATAACTGATGCGCCAAGGTAAACTACCAACAAGAGTGTAAAATTCTAAATTATGGCTATCGCCTTTAAATTTAGAGTCATCCCGAGTATAAGCAAAGGAATTTTTTAAATCCGTTTCTATCCTTTCCAGAATTACCCTGGCAGTTTGATAAACCTGCAAGGCAGAATCTATTTTGCGATAACTTAAAATTCCGGTATAAAATGCAGAATATAAACTCAAGATAATTATAGAAAAAATTGTCAGCGCAATCAGTAACTCAATAAGCGTTAAGCCGCATTTATTTCTGCTCATTTTTTCGCTAATAGATAAGTGAAAAAATCTAGAACATAATCTTTCTGCCTGATGCTTTCTTTCCAGGAAACATTAAATTTCAACTCTATCAAATTAGAATCCGCTAATTTATTAGTTTCGTAATTCCAATTGAAATCCCGTGCTTGTTTTTTTTCCCTGCCAGCATCAAGGCCTAAAGGCGTAGTTAATTCCTTTTGCCTCTCTTCCCACTCTTGAAATTTATCTTCGGCGAGAAAACAGGCCAGAGTAATATTCTGGCTAAATCTTGCTGCTGAAAGCGCGGTAGTAAAGGCGCGGAAGACAAAAATAATGGCGCTGGAGAGGATCGCGGTAGTAATTAACACCTCTAATAAAGAAAGCCCCTTTTTAGTTACAGATATCATCTTCGCTCTTACTCTCATCCGGGCCGCTGGAACAGAGTTTATAGTCTTTGCCTTCTTCGCCAGAGACTTCATACTTATAATCCCTGCCCCAGGGATCCTTGGGTCTTTTTTTTAGGTATGGCCCTTTCCAGTTGGTGATGTTACTACCAGACATTAACTCCTCAAGGCTAGCCGGATAATGCCCGATATCCATCTCAAACATATCCAGGCCTAAGGCAATATTGGCGTTGATATCGGCTTTTGCCGCCGCGCTTCTTGCCTGTTCAGAACGGCCGACTAAACGCGGCATGACCATTGCCGCTAAAACACCAATGATGATTACCACTAACATCAGTTCAATTAAAGTAAAACCCCTTGACCCTTTCATCATCCCTCCTATCTGACAATTAAATTAATCTGAAATATCGGCAATAACATAGATAAGACAATGAATCCCACAATTAAGCCCACCACCAGAATAATCAGCGGTTCAAGCAGACGGCTAAATCCCTTTAAGGCGCGGTCAGTATCTCTCTCGTAGGTATCGGCTATCCGCAAAAGAGCCGCTTCTAATCTGCCGGTTTCTTCTCCTACGCTAATAATATTGGTCAGAAAAGCAGGAAATAATTTTGAATTTTTCAGGCAATCCGAGAAACTTGCTCCGGCGTTAATCTGCTCTTTGAATTTCTGCACCTCTAATTTTAAAACCTGGTTTTCTATGGCCATACTAGAGAGCTCTAAAGACTGCACAATGGGGATACCGCTGGAGAGCAAAAGCGAGAGTGTGCGCATCAAGCGGCCGACCTCAGTTTTTAAAATAATGTTGCCTAATATAGCAGCCTTGAGCTTAATCCTATCAAGCTGCATTTTTCCTGCAGGTTTATTATACAGCCGTTTGCAGAAAAAGATAACCATAAAAATAATTGCCAGAATGAACCACCAGTATCCGCGTAAAAATCCTGATAAGTTAATCAGCACTCTGGTCGGTAGAGGCAAAACCTGCCCCATATCAGTAAACATAGTGACAAAGCGCGGAATGACAAAGGTTAAGAGGACGATGACAGTGAGCGCGCCCACCACCAGCACAAAGAACGGATAAGTCAATGCGGCAATTAGAGAATTTTTAAACTCTTCTTCTTTTTCCAAGAAATCCGCCAGCCGTTTTAAGGCCTGTTCAACATTCCCGCCTATCTCTCGCGAATGTATTATTGAAGTGGATCGATTAGAGAATAAATATGGATGGCTGCTCAGGCTTTCTGAAAGAGAGCGGCCGTCTTTTATTTTGCCTATAATGTCGGATAAGACAGATTTTAAATATTTATCCGAAGTTTGGGTTAAAATAATGTTTAGGATGTTTAAAATATTTACGCCTGATTCAATGAGGCTGGAGAGTTGGCGGGTGAATATAGTTAAATCTCTCTTGGATTTCTTTCCGAAGCGCCAGACCAGCC
>JACRHO010000041.1 GCA_016212045.1 Candidatus Omnitrophota bacterium
CCCTTAACCAGAACTTTCATTTTTATTGTCCTTGGCTTGCGCCACTAAAAATAAAACCGCCATTCTTACGGCAATGCCGTTGGTGACCTGTTCTAAGATAACCGAATTCGCGCCATCGGCAACTCCGCTGGACATCTCAATGCCGCGGTTAATCGGCCCGGGGTGCATCACGACAATATTCTTTTTAGCTTTGGCTAATCTTTCTTCGGTGATACCAAAATTTTTAAAGTATTCTAATTGTTCGGGGAAAGCCGCTCCTTCGTCGCGTTCAAACTGCATCCTTAAAACATTTACGGCATCGGCATCTTTTAAGGCGCAATCTATATTATGAGTTACCCGGCAACCCATTTTTTCTATCTCCGGCGGGATGAGTAGCTTTGGCGCGCAGACGGTAACTTTTGCCCCCAACTTAGCCAGCCCCCAAATATTTGAACGCGCCACCCGCGAATGCGCAATATCGCCCACAATGCTCACCTTCAGCCCCTCAATTTTTCCTGATTTTTCTTTTAAGGTAAAAATATCCAAAAGCGCCTGGGTAGGATGCTCATGCCAGCCATCGCCGGCATTGACTACGCTGATATCCACATGGCGCGCCAGCATTGCCGCAGCGCCTGAGGCATTGTGCCTGATGACAATAATATCTGCCTTTAGGGCCTGAATATTCTTGCCGGTATCAATTAAGGTTTCTCCTTTTTTCACGCTGGAGGTCTCCGTAGCGATATTGATGACGTCCGCGGATAATCTTTTAGCCGCTACTTCAAAAGAAACTCTCGTGCGGGTAGATGGCTCATAAAATAAATTCACCACGGTTTTCCCGCGCAGAGCCGGAACTTTTTTAATCTCGCGGGTGGAGACTTCTTTAAATGACTCTGCCGTGGATAAAATTAACTCTATCTCTTCCTTGCCTAAATCCTCTAATCCTAATAAATCTTTGCGTGTCCAGGCCATCTTAATCCTTTTCTATAATCACCACTTCATCCTTGCCATCAGATTCGGCAAGCCGGACCTCTACAGTCTCATTCTGAGAAGTAGGAATATTTTTACCCACGTAATCTGCGCGCACTGGCAATTCCCGATGCCCGCGGTCAATCAATACTGCCAACTGTATACATTTAGGCCGGCCAAAATCAATTAAGGCGTCCAGCGCTGCCCGGATAGTCCTGCCGGTATATAAAACATCATCCACCAATACCAGATTTTTATCATTAATATCAAAATCTATTTCGGTTTTGTGCACTACTGGTCCGCTAGAGATTAAGGTTAAGTCATCGCGGTATAGAGTAATATCCAAAATTCCCACCGGCACCTGACTATTTTCAATCTGTTTAATGCAGGCACTCAGGCGCTGTGCAAGATATACCCCGCGGTTTCTGATGCCCACTAAACACAAATTCTCTGTGCCCTTATTCTTCTCTAAAATCTCATGGGCAATGCGCATGATTGCGCGCTCAACTGCCTCTTTGTCTAAAATTTTAGCTTTTTCTCTCATCCTGACTCCACATAAAAAAACCCTTGGCTTCTCTTATTGCCAAGGGTCACTATATAAAGATCTCTTATTCATCTTCTCTACCTTGCCAGCTTCTCAAGAGCTGGGCTTAAAGGTTCTCTTTAATTTTTAGAAGTATATCACCCAAACTTCTCCTTGTCAAGGTTAAATTTTCGTGATAATATAAATAAGGTGTATAATGCATAATTGGAGCGTAGATTTAAAAAAACTAGGCAAGAACCCAAAGGCAGCTATCATCTGGAAGTTGCAACAGTCGGTAAATTTTGGCCTCAACGGCAAAAAACTGCGCAAGAAGCTCCTCATCAAATACTGGGACTGCTTACACCTTGACCCCCTGCGTAAAAAATTTCTTAAGTTGTTATTATGGCCGCGCAAAACATACTAACGGCTCTGCAGAATAAATTCATCCAATGCTTATCCGCTCACAAAAGCCTAAACGTTAAATTTTACCTTACCGGTGGGACTGCCCTCGCCGCTTATTACCTTAAACACCGTTACTCCGAAGACCTCGATTTTTTCAGCGAAGAGAATGTAGAACCTTTAGCCATAAAAGACCTCCCCCGCATGCTGATCAAAATCAATCAAAAAATCTGGGCTGATTTCTTCATCTCTTACGCCAAATCCCTTTCTAAAGATATCTTTACTTAACGCCCCTTGCAAAAAAAAGAGGCGCTCGGTTCCATTCGGCGGGATCATTGGCTGATAAACCCGGAAGGCCAAGCGCCTCATAACCAACTTATTGCTTTACTGTTTTAACGCCTTCGGTTCCTTTGGTAAAACCGTAATGTTGCTGACCGCAAATGGTATCTCTTTCGCTGGTTTATCCGATTCTAATAAGACCAATAAATCCCTTAATGCCTTATCAGTAGGGATAACCTGTTCTTCTTCTAATCGCAGCATATCCGCAATGCAGGATAATACTTTATCTATCTGATTGCCGGCATCATCTCTTGAGCAGCAGACCTCTAAATAATCCTTGATGCGCTCTACCGAAGGAATAATCCCGGCATTCACCATATTCTGAATCTGCGCCCATTCCTTATCCAGCTCTACAGCAGGGACTGCGACCGCAGGGAGTCCCGAGCCAAGCGAGGGATCCCCGCTTAAACCTGGCATCGGCTGCGTCACAATCGGCAAGCCGCGAAAGTCAATGCC
>JACRHO010000045.1 GCA_016212045.1 Candidatus Omnitrophota bacterium
CTCACTAACCCAAAACAACAAGGCACTTCCATATGGGCAGAGGTGATGGATTTTATATTATTATTTTTTACAATCTCGCTGATTTTCTCTTGGTAAATCTTTATATCATCGAGCTTTGGGCAGCCTACCAAAAGAATTTTTCCCTTCAGTAAATCCTGATGAAAATCAGCATAGGCAAAAGGGACACAGTCCGCGGCAATTAATAAATCTGCGCTGTTTAAATAAGGGGCGTTTACAGGAACGAGCTTTAACTGTACTGGCCAGGTCTTCAGTTGTGATGCCTGAGTTAGAACTATCTTTTTTTCTCTGGAAGCCTTCTTTTCTCTAAAGTCCATTACCCTTGACCCCGGACACCCAGAAAAACTATGTGTAGGAATTTTGATATTTTTTTCTTTTAAGAAATCTATCGCCTGCTGCAAATATTCTTCCTGATGATGCCCTTGAAGATGTTCTAAGTGGGCCTTAATTACATTTTCTCCCTGGATGACGATATTTTCCATAACCTTTCTCTCATCGTAGCCCTCTGCCTCTCGCTCTTCTATACTAATCGCCCCCTGCGGGCAATAGCCCATACAGGCGCCTAAACCGTCGCAAAATAAATCGCTGACTAAGCGCGCCTTACCGTCTATAATCTGTATGGCCCCTTCTGGGCAGTTGGGAATACAGAGGCCGCAGCCATTACATTTTTCCTCGTCTATTTTGATAATCTTCCTTTTGGCCATAGGACTCTCCTTATCTCAATAAAGATGCTATCGTGATAGAGCTCAATTGATTAAATACATATTTTTCTATTCTCTTTATTTTCTCTCTTAAGGCGCAGGTTTTCATCTGGGGGCAGCGCATTTTTTTAAGAAAACATTCATTGAGTTCCAATGGGCCCTGAAACGCCTCAATTAAATCTACTAAAAATATCTTACCGGCAGGCTCAACCAGCAAAAATCCTCCGCCCTGGCCTTTATAAGACTTCAGGATTCTTTTTTTATTCAATATCTGCAGAAGTTTACGCAAAAAAGGTTTGGGCAACTTCAGGCCTTCCACTAAGTCAGATACCGAAACTATTTTTTCTTTTTGTTTGGCGATAAAACATATCGCCCTTAAGGCATAGTCGGTATCTCTGGTGATTAATTTCATCTTTAGCTTCCCTCTAGCTATAATGATACTATATTTGTATCATTTGTCAAGAATTTTCTTTACCAACTTGGCGATGGAAAGACAGGCAGTAAGGCCTGGGGACTCAATGCCAATGAGATTGATAAGGCCTGCTAAGCCCTTGTCGGATTCCTCCCTGACTAAGAAATCCCTAAAATCTTCAGCCGGCCCTTGCAGTTTTGGCCTGATGCCTGCGGTATCGGCGGAAAGGTCATCTTCCCTAATAAAAGATAAAAAGGATTTGATGCTCTCGTAAAATATTCTCCGTTTTGATCCATCAATATTATAATCAAGCTTATCCACATATTCATCGTCAGGCCCAAGACGCAAACTCCCTGCCAGATCCAACGTGGCATGTATTCCTAGCCCTGCCCTGTCTTCTTTAGGAACAGGGTAGATTAACTTATTAATAAATTTGGCTTTGCCGGCAGCTACCCTGAAATAGTCGCCTTTACAGTATTTTAATCTATAGTCTTGTTTATCTATTCCTGCCATTTGGGCAATTTTATCTGAATAGAGGCCTGCGCAATTAACTAAAATCCGGCTCACAAAACTAAAAGGCTCTTTGCGATTGTCTTCTATATTGAGCTTAAAACCATCCTTTAGCTTTTCAATACCGACTAATTCAGTATGATACGCAATTTCTCCGCCGCGGCTCTTAAATAGTGAAATTAGATTTTTCATGAGAGCATGTGAATCCAGAATACCGGTGGAAGGCGAATATATTGCTGCCTCTAGTTTGACATTGGGTTCCATCCTTTTTATCTCATCGGCGCAAAGTAATTTCAAGTCTGCCACGCCGTTCTCTAAACCTTTTTGAAAAAGTGTTTCTAAATCTTTTATTTCATTCTTATCTATGGCCACGATGAGTTTACCTATCTTTTTATGTCTGATATTATGCCTTTGACAAAATTCATAGAGCAGCTGCTTTCCCTCAACGCAAGTCTTAGTCTTTAAAGAATCTTTAGGGTAGTAAATTCCGGCATGAATCACTTCGCTGTTCCGCGAACTTATCTCCTGCCCAAATGACGCATTTTTTTCAATAACGAATATATCTTTATAAAACCTGGAGAGCTCTTCGGCTATAGATAAACCGACGACTCCTGCGCCGATAATGGCAATCTTTATTTCCTGCATTTTTATATATTTTTGAGGTTGGTTTTGGGTAAGATTTAAAGGCTTAGCGAAAAATAATATTTGCTAAATATCCCAGAAGCACCACCTGAGGCACAGTGATGATAGGTAACCAAATCGCCGTACGTCTGCCCACATTGGCCCAAAGAAGCCCTATCTCGGTATAATCTGTGGCTACCCCGGCCATCAAAAAGACAAAACTGTTTCCTAATGCGCCGGTCTGGCGGTATATTTCAAAAGAAAGTGGGGATGAGCCCTCAGAGCAAACCTCTATTATTGTGGCTATACCTAAGGTAATCATCAAACCAAGAAAAGTCGGACCCATAAACTTATGAAAGAAATGCACCGGAATATAAGCGCCGGCTAAACTGGCCAGAAACACGCCAAAAATAATCCACCATAAGACCATATCTGAAAGCGCTAACGCGCCATTGATCACCCCTTGAAAATCCTGAATTATGTTCTTTAATCCAAACTTATAATTTTTAGCCCGTATCCGCATATCTTTTAAAATAGAAAATTCTTCGGGTACCCCTACAATATTTTTATTCGTCTCAATCAGGCCCTTCTTTTCTAAAAACATAAAAATAAATCCGGTATTCATGGCTATGACGATGGCAACCAAGATAATAAATAACCCTTTTAGGCCGAATAAACTCAAGAGCATCATCGTTACCGCAAAATTAGCCCAGGGGCTGGCCAAGAGAAGACTCACTACTGCTGGATTAGAAGCGCCTTTTTTATGCAACTGTATAGATAAAGCGAGTATCCCGTGGCTGCAGGCGCTCATCAAAAAACCTAAAAATACAGCGTTAAATATCGTACGTGGCCTTTTTCTGGCAAGGATTTTAGAGATATATTCCTGCGGTATATAGTGGTCAATTATACCGCCTAAAAATAAGCCTAATAATATTGCCCACCAGATAGCTTTTAGATATATAAAGAATGACTTGCGAAAAGGAACAAGTATAGGGACAAAAAAAGAAAGCAGTATTAGTAGAATGGAAATACTACTGACAAGAAATAATTTATTCTTAAAAAATGACGACTTGGCTAAAAATTTATCTTTGCAACCAGCACTACAAAAATAATACTCTTTACCATCCTTGGCTATTCGCAGCGCCGTCTGCTCATCTACCTGCATCCCGCAAATGGGGTCTTTGGCCATAGCTAAATCTTCTTTAAATCTTTAGTTAAGAAATAACTCAAGATGGTCCGAATCACTACAATTGCCCCTAATATACCTAAACTTTCCCAGGTTGGGGTAATAATGGTCTTGACAATATCTCCGGCAATAAAAAACTCCAGCGCCAAAACCAAATAACTGCCCAACTTAATCCGAATCGCCTCGTTTAATTGGATAACTTTAGTTCTCTCTAAAACTTCTTTCTTTAAAAATTCAAGCAAGGAAACAATGATACCCCAGATAGTAATCAATGCGCCGATGATATTTAAAGTAAAACTGGTACTATTAATCAGATTATGAAATGTATCCATCTACAAAACCTCCTTTCTTAATTACTACCCCAAACCAGCCAGAGGAATATATAAGCTGCGCTTACTGCGGCCAAAGTAAAAGGTAGGCCGATTTTAGTAAAATCTTTAAACTTTACTGGATAACCTTCTTTTTTGAGCAGGCCGCAGGCAACAATATTGGCGGAAGCGCCAATGGGAGTGATATTGCCGCCCAAACTTGTCCCGATAAGCAGCCCAAAGAGTAAAACTTCCGGACCTATCCCCAAAGAGCCGGCGATGAGTTTGGCTACCGGTATCATTGCTACCGTATAAGGTATGTTATCAATAAAGGCTGATAAGAAAACTGAAAGCCAGACTATCGCTGTATAGGCGAGAAATTTATTTCCTTTTACCAGAGCTGTAATAAAATTGGCGATGTCCCCGATTATACCTCTATATGTCAGACTTCCGACTAAGATAAAAATTCCGATTAAAAAGAAAAAGGTATGCCAATCTAAATCTTTTACTAGCGATAAGGACTCCTGATGTTTTAATTCATGCCAGATTAGGCCAATCCCAGCATAGATTAAACAGATAAAGGCAATGGTGTAGGTAGGTTTATTTTTGATGAAACTGGATAACGCCAAGGTCAGCATCATTAAAGATAAAAGTAGTGTCGGAAACCAGGTCTTGACTTCTGCTTCTTCTATTTTGGCTACTGGCTCTTTATATTTCTTAAATAAAAGATATAAAATATAAAAGGAGCCTACAGCCCCCAGCTCTACGGCAAAGGTTATCCCGGGTTTTCCTTTCATCCAGAAAAAATCCATAAAATTCATGCCACTTGATAAAGCCAGGATAATGCTCGGGCTATCGCCAATCATCGTGGCGCAACCCTGCAGGTTAGCCGAAACCGCCACGCCGATTAAAAATGGGACGGGACTAACTTTTAATTTCTTGGCTATCTCAAAGGCGATCGGCGCCACAATCAAAACCGTAGCTACGTTTTCCACAAAACTAGAGATTATCCCGGAAAGTATGCATACAGATAAAAGCGCCATGCCTATGCTTTTTGCTCTATCCACTAATTTTGTGGCAAAGTATGCCGGCACTCCGGAAAATATAAAAAGTCCGGACAAAACCATCGTTCCTAAAAATACGCCTAAGACATTATAATTGATGCTGGAAAATGCCTGTGTTGCACTTATCGCTCCACTAAGAAAAAGTAAACCTATTGCACTGCCTAAGATAACAAAGGGGTGTCCTTTTTTTGTCATCAGCACTATATAGGTAATCAGAAATACTAACACCACAAAGATCTTCATTTCAGTAAATCTCCGGCCAATTTTTTACCCGATAATAACATTCCGCCGAATATCGGACCCATGCGCGGCCCGCCAAAAACCGCGTTCGCGCTCATCCCGCAGACATATAGGCCGGGGCAGACCTCTTTGGAGTTTTTGACAATTGTATCTTCGCCAACTTCTGCCCACATTGATTGCTCACCCATAATTTTACCAGTTTTTGTCTTCAGGCGGATGCCTGACTTTTTCTCTACGATACACACTACCTCAGCCGCATGCCCAGTAGCATCCACCACAAATTTTGCTTTCATCGTAATCGGGTCAACATGCAAATTCGCCATCTCTACCGCGGTCCAGTTCAAGACTAAACCACAGACACGTTTTTGCCTTACCATTACATCTTCAGCGCTGAGTAAATTAAAAATCTTTACCCCTGCCTTAACTGTTTTTGAACAGAGCGTCGAAACTGCCTCAATAGAATCGGCTAAATAATAGCCCCTTTCATAAAGCCGGGCTCTAATGCCAAACTCATCGAGAATTTTTTTTGCCTTTTCCTGAACTACTATCTCATTAAACATTATTCCACCGCCCCACATACCACCGCCGACGGATAATTTTCTCTCAAAAATGGCGACCGACTTACCTGCCCGAGCCAGATAATAACCGCAGGTCATCCCTGCTGGGCCAGCGCCGACAATTGCTACCTCTATATCTAAGGCTTTAACGAGTTTGTCATTATAAGATTCAATAATTGCTTTAGATATCTTTATATCATCTAATTGCATTTCTATCCTTTCTTTTTTAATAAATCTTTCAAGGTTATTTTCTTAGCGCCCTTCTTAAGAATCAGTTTTATGGCTTCTTCAGAATCTTTTGGCTTGAGATTAACCCCTTGGATAGCATCCAGCAAAATCTTCACTTTAAAACCTTGCTTTAGGGCTTCCAGGGCAGTAAATTTGACACAATAATCGGTAGCTAAACCTCCGATATAAATTTCTTTTATACCTAATTTTTTCAATAATCTTACCAGGTCTATTCCTCTATCATCTTCTGCCTCAAAGGCAGAATAACCGTCTTTTTGCGGGTCTATACCTTTATATACTAATATAATATCCGGGGAGAGTTTAAGTTGAGGATGAAAAGCCGCGCCTCTTGTGTTTTGAATACAGTGCACCGGCCAAGACCCGCCGAAGTCCTTAAAATGCCGCGTCCTTACCGGATGCCAATCGCGGGTAGCAAAGATAGGTAATTTATCTTTTGAAAAAATCTTGATATATTTGTTTATCTTAGGGATAATTTTATCCCCTTCGGGCACGCCCAAGGCTCCGCCGGGACAGAAATCATTCTGTACATCCACAATTAAAAGCGCTTTTTTTGTTTTCATTCAAAACACTCCTGGTATTACTGTATTACAATAAGGACATTTGCCTTGCTTTATATTATACTCTAAAATGCTAAAATATTCTCTTTTAATCAACAACTTTTTGCATTTGTGGCAGTGGGTGTCGTTACCCCAGCCCCAGATATTGCCTACATAAATATAGTTTAGCCCTGCCTGATAACCTATACCTTGTGCTTTTTTAAGGGTTGACTCTGGCGTCGCTTGATGGTCGGTAAATTTATAATCCGGATGGAATTTAGAAATATGCCAAGGTATATTTCTATCTACAGTGGCAAGGAATTCCGCAATGCCTTGCAATTCTTCTTCTGCATCATTCTCTCCTGGCACGACTAGAGTAGTTACTTCTACCCAGATGCCTAATTTATGCATTAACCTAATAGAATTTAGCACCGGCTCTAGAGACCCGAGACAAATTTTTTTATAAGAATTGTCTTTAAAAAACTTCAAATCCACATTCGCCGCATCCAAATACGGCTGAATCATCTCTAAACATTCTTCGGTCATATAGCCATTGGTAACAAAATTATTATACAGCCCTTTGGCTTTCGCTAATTTTGCTGTTTCGTAAGCGTACTCAAAAAATATGGTCGGCTCGGTGTAAGTATAAGATATGCTTTTGCATTTATTTTTTAAGGCTGCTGCTACTATTTCTTCTGGCGATAATTCCTCTCCACCTAAATTAGCGCCGTCTCGAAATGACTCTTGCGAAATCTCCCAGTTCTGACAGAAACCGCAGCGGAAATTACAGCCAATAGTAGCGATGGAAAAACTAAATGAACCGGGAAAGAAATGATACAACGGCTTCTTCTCAATAGGGTCAATATGCGCGGCAATTACCCTGCCATAGGCATACGTATATAATGTTCCATCAATATTTTGCCTGACGCCACAAAAGCCAAATTTTTTCTCGGCAATGCGGCAATGATGCGCACAAAGAAAACACTCCACGAGTTTATGCTCTAACTTTTTATAAAGTAGGGCCTCTTGCATATCTTTAATACCAATACCACCTGCGAGGTGGAAGAAAGTTTATCGTCGGAGAACCTCACCCCACCTACGAGGTGGGATTGGTTTATCATATACGTAGGGCTTGAAGTTTTGTCTCATCGGTAGCTGGAACTTGCAATATTTTTTCCTGTTTTGGAATCCTTTTATAAATAATATTAGCGATACTATTGCCATTCAGGTCGCAATAGCGGCAAGTTATGCTAGAGGCGAGTTTAATTAATTCTTCGTTAAAGGCCCCCCTTCCCAGAGAAGTAGGGCCGGCGATGTCCTTGGGCATAAACAAATAATCTCCCTCGCCAACTAAATTAATTAAACGCTTGTTTTCTTCTTCGTTTCTGCCCACCACCAGCTTTGTCTCTGGGGCAAGCCTGAAATGCCTGCCAAGTTTTAAGAGCTCTACATTATCCTTATTAAATTCCTGATGCCTGATCAATTCTCTCAGTTTCTTGGCAAATTCCGGGTCGGTTAACAAACAGCCGCCTGCCGGACAGGCATAATCCTTTAGATTAAACTTCTTGGCTAATGCTATCTGCGGCCTGCGCGTCCTGCCGCTAAAATTTAGTAATTTGTCTCTGGAGACCCAACCTTCTCTTTCAGGGATAGTCTCTGGCAAAAGTTTGGCAGATAAAGGCCTTAAAACCAGACCTTCTAATTGGCTTTCCTGATCAATTATATTTAAGGCTTGCCTGTGTTGAGACATCGGACGCTGCCCTAAAACTTCTCCGGTGACCAGAAAAGACGCGCCGATTTCCTGCATAAACTCTTTGGCTTTACGGAACTTCAAGATTCGGCAATCAATACAGGGGTTCATATTTGAACCATAGCCATGCTTGGGATTCTCTACGACCCTGAAAAATTCATCACTAATATTAATTACCTTAAGTTCTATCCCCAAATTATTAGCAACCTGGCGAGAATAATTTAGGCAGCCCGAAGATATCCTTCTGTCGCAGAGGCAAAACGGGGTCTTAAAGTTCAAGGCGATAATTTCAACGCCCTGTTCCTTAATTAACTTTGTGGCTAAGGTGCTATCCAAACCGCCGGAAATTAAAGCGATTGCTTTCATCAATAGCCCTACTTAGTCAAACGGACATATACGCTAGAGGCAAGCTCTTTATCAATAGCAAATTGACTTTCTCCGATTTTGAAAACATAGGAAGGAAATTTCTGTAAAAGTACCAGCGATATACCCGGCATTGCGCCGATACTTATAAGTTTCTGCATCTGATTTTTATCTTTGGCTTGAAGGTAAGCAATCTGGCCTTTATCTTTTACTTCCAGGTCGGTTAACGGCGCAATAATCTTAAATAATTTTTTGCCTTTCTTTTCCAGGCAGCACCTTCCCGGGGGGATAGGCTTGGCGTGAGGGCAGGCCTTAGGATGCCCTAAAATAGTGCATACCTTGTCCTCTAACCCCTCGTGTAACAGATGTTCAAACTTACAACTGACCTCATCAATAATCTCTCTTTTTATGTCAAATACATCTGCCAGTAATCGCTCAGCAAGACGGTGTCTACGCACAC
>JACRHO010000049.1 GCA_016212045.1 Candidatus Omnitrophota bacterium
AAAACTTGATTTTAGTTCTGTAGTCTGCTTTCCAAGAGATAATCCTTGCCCCCTATCTTTCTCCTGGCTAATTTTTTCTAACAGCGTTTCTCTTTCTTTAAAATTTTCTTTAGCCAACTTTTTTGCCAGGTAATCCTTCTTCTCTGGAAAGCCCGTGGCGAATAAATAAAGTAATTTTTTCCAGTGGTCAATGATAATCCCCGTATTATAAAAGCCAAATAGGCAATCCGGGATCCCTAAATCTGACTTGGGAAGATGTTTTGTCTTTTTCTCTAGGATAAAACCTAAATCATAGGCAAAAAACCCTACTGCCCCGCCTAAAAAAGGTAGGTCGGATTTGGGTAAGGTAAATCTATAGCAATTAAGAACCTCTCTTAATTGCGGAAAGGGATTTTGATTTTTTGTCTCTAAGATATAAAACGGCTCTGCGCCTAAAAAAGAAAACCTACCTAAATGATGCCCGTTTAAACTACTATCCAGAAAAAAACAATTTCTTTCTGATTTTAAGGCCTCAAATATCCTCAAGGGCTCAATGTTTAATTTATACGATTTCAAGATGTAGTATGCCATCGGTCCGGAAATTACGTTCCTCATTCCTTAAACAACAGTGTCCTACTAGATAGATATGGCCTCTTTCTTTGCGGATCTCTTTAGGAATAACCTCGCGTTCAGTAACCTGGGCGCTTGAGCCGGAAAGGTATTTTATCTTCAGTTTCACTCCCAAGTCCAAGGCCTCTTGAATCTTGGCCATTTTTTGGTTATGGATATCCGCTAAAGACTGGGAACTTAAGGCGAATAAACTAGAAAAGTTCATCAAATCTACTATGCCTTTTGCTTTTAAAATTTCTTTGAGTCTATTAAATACACTTAAGGTCAATCCCACATCAGAAAGCGCGCGGTGCTCCTGCTGGGTCTTTATCCCTAATTTTTCTGCCACAAACCAGAGGGCATAGCGTTCCAAGCCAGGCAGGAGGCGGCGGGCCATCCTTAAAATATCTACTACTAAAATATCTTCTTTTAAAGAAGTACCTAAGAGTTTTAATTCCTGATTTAAAAATCCCAGATCAAAACCAGCGTTATAGGAACAAAGATGGCTCCCTTCAATAAATTTTAAAAAATCTGGCAGGACCTTCTCCCGGCTCGGGGCATCCTGCAACATCTCAGGCGTAATATGGTTTACCAAAAATGCTGCCTCTGAAATGGGCCGCTTTGGATTAACTAAGCTTTGAAAGGTGGCTAACTTCTTTTCTCCCCTTATTCTGATTGCGGCAATCTCCACCATCCTATCGCCAGATTCTGGCTCAAGGCCAGTGGTTTCGGTGTCAAAAATAGTAAATTCTACTTCGTCAATTTGGCCAGTCATTGCTTCTAGTGACAATATAACTTGGGATTAATTTTATCGGATGATAGGAGAGTTTTACTTTTTTTAAATTTTCTAGCCCCGAGTCATCCATAACATTTATATATTTATACTGCTTTAACTCTGCGCAAAATTTGCGAAAGATAAATTGCGCTAAGCCCTTGGTGGCTAACTCCGTTATCTCGTATAAAATACAAAAAGTCTCGTTGTCTAACTGGTATCCAAAGGTAAACCCCGTTACATCCCCTTTATAAAGGAGGCGGCTTCCCGGATGTAACGGGGTAAAGGCCTTAATTTCTTTTTCTATTTCAACCGCCCTTCCTAAAAAATTTAATTTTTTATAATCTGCTAATAATATCTCTAGGCACTTCAGGCTATCAGCAAGCATCCCCTGATATAAGGCGTCTTGATAATCTACTTTGCGTGCCTGCGTCCAGGAGCGGTATAGTTTTAGGCAGGCAGATTTATCTTGCCCAGAATATTCCCGATATTTAAAGGCGTAATGCTTGATAAAATAATTACAACTGGCGCGTTTAGCTTTAAATCTATCACCTTTAAGCTTGGCTAAATCCTTTCTTGAATAGAGATATTCAGGGTATTTCTGCTGGCAGAGATAGCCTGCGTCCTGAAAAAAAGCGATATCTTTTTCTTCCACATTTTCTATGCGCGAGACCTCTTTATTTTTATTGCT
>JACRHO010000042.1 GCA_016212045.1 Candidatus Omnitrophota bacterium
AATTTTGGATTTGGGATTTTGGATTTATTTTGGATTTGGTAGTATTTGGATTTTGGATTTAACATTTGTTGTCTTTCTTTACTAATATAGTATAACCTAACAATACCGCCCCCACCGTTATCGCCGAATCCGCCAGATTAAACACCGGCCAGATGCGAAAATCCAGAAAATCAATCACGTAGCCAAAAAATAAACGGTCAATAAGGTTACCCAATGCCCCGCCCAATATCAATGCTAACGAGACGCTATATAATGAAAATTTCTCTTGTTTCTTGATATTCAGATAAATTAAGACTATCGCTAATAGGGAGGCGAGAATAAATAAAGGAAGCTTGTTTTTTAAGATACCAAAGGCTGCTCCGCGATTATAGACGAGGGTAAAATGAAAAATACCTTTAATTAGCGGCAGGGATTGGTTTACTAATAAAATTTTTCTAAAAAAGTATTTCGAGAGCTGGTCCAGGAAGACTACTGCTATGACGATGATAGATATCATCAAGAAAGCTGACTTATCTTTTTTCCTTTCTTTCCTGGCATTTTACACAGAGGCGGGCGTAAGGAACTGCCTTCAGGCGGTTCTTGGCGATAGGAGATTTACACTCTTCGCATATTCCGAATGTGCCTTCGTCTATCTTTTTTAAGGCATCGTCTAATTCGTAGAGCGCCTCCCGCTCATTAGAGGCAAGGCCAAGGGAAAATTCGCGGTCATAGGTATCAGTGGCCACATCGGCCATATGATAGGTGTAGCCAGAGATATCTCCGGCAGCGTCTTTCTGGGATTTCTTTAACGTATCGTCGGAGATATGCTTGATGCTATCCAGAATCTCTTCTTTTCTTTTTAAAATTTTCTTTTTAAAATCTACTAATTCTTTTTTGCTAAATTTCTTTTTCAATTTAACTCTAACCTCCTATCGCCACCAAACACCTATCGCAAAGCAAAAGATGCTCTCTATTCTGGCCCACGCTAAGAGAATAATTCCAACAACGCGAGCATTTAGTCCCATCTGCCTTACTAATCTTAATTGTAATATCAAGAGAGGCAGTTGCCCTGATGTGTTTCTCTAAATTGGGCAAGTTAGGATCTAAGTTAATTTCAACTTCTGAAACTTTAAAAATTTCACCCAAATCACCTTTTAAGCTTGTTAAGAATTTATACCGTTCTTGGTTATTTGTCAATAGATTTATTTTGGCATCGAAGGAGCTTCCAATTTCACCCTTACCGCGCATTTCTTCTAAATTTAGATTCGCCTCAGAAACCAAACTCATAATCGTCTTCAACTCTTCAAAAATATCTTGGTGTTTAACAAATAAATCATCTTGAGCAAAAACTGGATTTTTTTGCGGCCATGCTAAAAGATGAACGCTGTTAAGAGAAAGATCTTTTTTTTCTTTAGGCATATTTTGCCAAATTTCTTCTACAGTAAAAACAAGAATTGGAGCCATTAATCTTACCATGACGCTCAACACCTCGTAAATAGCTGTCTGAGCTGACCTTCTTTCTCTTGAACGCCTAGCATAGGTATAAAGCCTACCTTTAACCATATCTAGATAAAGTGTGGATAATTCTATATTACAAAATTCATAAATTGCTTGATAAACTTTATAAAACTCAAAATTATCGTATGCTTTATTGACAGGCTCTAATAATAATCTCTCCAATCCAAACAATATCCATTTATCTATTTTTTTCAGGTCTTTATAGTCAACTTTATCTGTGTCAGGATTAAAATCATAAAGATTGCTTAAGATAAAGCGGGCGGTATTTCTTATCTTGCGATAGGCCTCGGCTAAACGTTTTAGTATCTCCTCGGAAATACGGATATCTTCATTTTAATCGCTTGAGGCCACCCACAGGCGCAGGATATCCGCCCCGTAGTCTTTAATGGTATCTTGGGGTGAAATCACATTGCCCAGCGATTTAGACATCTTCCTTCCTTCTCCATCCACGACAAATCCGTGGGTTAACACCCGCGCAAAAGCCGGTCTGCCATCTATGGCCATAGCCGGAATAAGCGATGACTGAAACCATCCCCGATGCTGGTCTGAACCCTCAAGATATAAGGCGCAAGGAAGTCCCAAATCTTTTCTCTTCTTTAATACTGCCTGATGGCTCACCCCGGAATCAAACCAGACATCCAGAATATCCACGCCTTTAGAAAAACTGCTTTTTTTGCAACTCGGGCATTTCAAGGTGGAGGGAAGAAAATCTTTCAGGTCGCGGCTGAACCAGCAGTCAGAGCCCTCGCCTTTGACCAACTTAGCAAAATTCTCAATTACCTTCTGCGCCAAGAATTCTTCAGCGCACTCATTACAGATTAAAGCCGGAATAGGCACCCCCCAATATCTCTGGCGCGAAAGGCACCAGTCTGGCCTTAAACCCACCATCGCGGAAATCCTTTCTCTGCCAGAAGCAGGAATCCACTGAATATCTTTCTGGATTGCCTGTAGAACATCTTTGCGCAAATCTTTGTGGTCAATCTCTAAAAACCACTGCTTTGTCGCCCGAAAGATTACCGGATGCTTACAGCGCCAGCAATGCGGATAAGCATGCGTAATATCCGCCTGGGAAAGTAGTAATCCTAAACCCTGCAACTTCTCAAGAATAACTTTGTTAGCCACTAAAACATTCAGGCCTTTAAATTCGCCTGCAGTGGTATCAAAATTCCCCTTCTTGTCCACCGGCATGACTATCTCTAACTTGTATTTTAAGCCGGTAAAATAATCCTCATTGCCGTGGCCAGGCGCGGTATGCACCAGGCCTGTGCCTTCCTGGCGCGAGACATAATCCGCTAAAACTACCTTACCTTTTCTTAAGCCAAGGGGATGCGTATAAACTAAACCTTCTAAATCTTTGCCGTTTAACTCCTTTAATAATTCATATTTATCTATGCCGATTTGCGCCAGAACAGTGGTTAATAAATCTTTGGCTAAAATAAGGTTGCCTTTCTCTGTCTTGATATAGGCATAAATAAAATCCGGATGCACGGCTACCGCCACATTGGCAATCAGCGTCCAGGGCGTTGTCGTCCAGATAACCAGATACGCCCCGGATAACCGGGTATCCGGATAACCGGGTATCCGGAACGCGTCATCAATCTTAAACTTCACATAAATAGATGGTGAAGTATGTTCCTCATACTCCACCTCTGCCTCGGCCAGGGCGGTCTCGCATTTAAAGCACCAGTTAACCGGCTTTAACCCGCGGTAGATATAGCCTTTTTTTACTAATACATTAAAGGAATTGATAATCGCCTCTTCGTAGTCGGGGGCGAGGGTCAGATAAGGATTATCCCAGTCGCCAAAAACGCCTAAGCGCTTAAACTGCTCTCTTTGAATGGAGACATACTTTAAGGCATAAGCATGCGCCTTTTTTCTAAAATCTAACTGACTAATCTGGTCTTTATTCAGGCCTAACTCCTTAAATAACTGGTGCTCCACGGGCAGACCATGGCAATCCCAGCCCGGCAGATAATTAGAATTGTAGCCCTGCATGGTTTTATATTTGACAATAATGTCTTTCAAGGTTTTATTCAAGGCATGGCCGATATGGATGTCGCCATTGGCATAAGGCGGGCCGTCGTGCAGGATGTATTTGGTTTTTCCTTTTTGCTTTTCCTGGATAAGCCGGTAGATATCCATCTCCTGCCATTTTTTTAAGAAAAGCGGCTCTTTCTTGGGCAGGTCAGCCTTCATCGGAAAATCAGTGTGGGGTAAATTTAAGGTAGTTTTATAATCCATATTCATCAAACTCTAAACACTAAACTCTAAATCCTAAACAAACTCAAAACTCTAAATACAAAACTCAAAACTTTTCTGTTTTGGGTTTGGGATTTTGGATTTTGGATTTGTTTAGAATTTAGGATTTCGGATTTAGGGTTTAAAATCTCTATTACTCCCATTCAATAGTCGCGGGTGGTTTTGATGAGATATCGTAGACTACGCGGTTAATGCCTTTTACTTCATTAATAATCCGGTTAGAAATTTTTGCCAGGACTTCGTAGGGAAGCGCGACCCAGTCTGCAGTCATGCCATCGAGGCTGGTGACGCATCTTAAGCAGGCGACCAAGTCATAAGTCCGCTCATCGCCCATCACCCCCACGCTTTTTATCGGCAGAAGGATGGCAAAAGACTGCCAGACCTGCTCATAAAGTCCGGCTTTACGGATTTCTTCCAGCACGCGCTGGTCAATCTCGCGCAATAAGTTCAGCCGTTCTGGGGTCACTTCGCCAATAATCC
>JACRHO010000046.1 GCA_016212045.1 Candidatus Omnitrophota bacterium
GGCAGAAAGGCTTTCTCAGGAATTAGGCGTTGAGGTAGTGGCTGCTTACGATGGCATGACCTTAACTTTTTGAAACCCCTTAACCCTTGTTCCACCTCGTAGGTGGAGTGGGTTTAGCTAACTTTTTATTTGACATAGGGTTTAATCTCTGATAGAATGCCGCAAAAGGAGAAGGCAATGGGTAAATTTAAAGAGATAGTGAAAAAAATCTGGAATTATAGCCAAGGTTTATTCTCCAATGATATGGGTGTGGATTTAGGCACTGCCACTACCCTGGTCTATGTAAAAGGTGAGGGCATTGTTCTTTGCGAGCCTTCGGTAGTAGCCATTGAACGCGGCACCTCTCATGTCTTAGCCGTAGGCGAAGAGGCAAAACGGATGCTCGGCCGCACGCCGGGTAATATCGTAGCCATCAGGCCGATGAAAGACGGAGTGATTGCCGACTTTGAAGTAACCGAGGCGATGCTGAGGTATTTTATCAAGAAGGTTCACCACCGCAAAGTCCTGGTCAGGCCGCGCATTATTATTGCTATACCTTCAGGGATTACCGAGGTAGAGAAGCGCGCGGTCAAGGATTCAGCTGAGCGCGCCGGCGCAAGGGATGTATTTTTAATTGAAGAGCCAGTGGCAGCAGCTATCGGCGTGGGGCTGCCCATTGAAGAACCCATCGGCAATATGGTTATAGATATCGGAGGCGGCACCACAGAGATTGCGGTAATTTCTCTGGCGGGTATTGTCTTTTCTAAATCTATCCGTATCGGCGGCGATGAAATGGATGAGGCGATTATTGAATATTTAAAAAAGACCTATAACCTGATGGTGGGCGAGCGCACAGCGGAAGATATAAAAATAAAAATCGGCTCTGCTTACCCTCAGGAAGAAGAAATGACGCTGGAGGTAAAGGGAAGGGATTTGGTGGCTGGCCTGCCTAAAGCTATCAGTGTCACTTCTGAAGAAATAAGAGAGGCATTGCAGGAGCCCCTGCGGGCGATAATAGAGATGACCAAGATTTCTTTAGAGCGGACTCCGCCGGAATTAGCCGCAGATTTAATTGAACACGGTATTGTGATGGCTGGAGGCGGTTCGCTCTTGCGGGGTTTAGATAAATTAATTGCAGAAGAGACCGGACTGCCGGTGCATATTGCCGAGGATCCCTTGACTGCCGTGGCTCAAGGCACGGGAAAAGTTTTGAATGAAATACGTTACTTGAAAAAAGTAACTGTCCCGATAAAATCTGAAACTTACACCGAATAGTTTAACATGTGTTTAAACTTAACAAGAAGAGTTTAATTTATGCCGCAGTATTTCTGCTCTTTTTGGTATTCCTCTCCAGTTTTACCCCTGCCTTAAAAACACCGCTTTTGGCTACCTTAAAATATCCTTTTACTCTACTGCGTTTAATCCGGCGCGAAATAGGGGGGATTATCTTTTATCACTCTAACCTCCTCCAGAATGAGAGATTAAAAAGAGAAGTAGATTTATTAAAACAAAAACTAAATAGCGCGCGCGAGCTTTCATTAGAAAATTCCCGCCTGAAGGAGCTCCTTTCTTTAAAAGAGAAATCTGCTCATCAGTTAATCGCTGCCACTGTGATTGCCCGCTCTCCGGAGAGTTGGTCTTCAGTAGTCATCATTAATAAAGGCAGGCAGAGCGGTATCAGAAATGGATTTGTGGTGATTAATTATTCAGGTTTAGTCGGCAGGGTAGTGGAGACAGGTGTTTATACGAGCAAGGTAATGTTGATTAATGACCCGGCCTTAAGCGTCTCAGGCCTCCTGCAGCGCAGCCGTCAGGAAGGACTTGTCTCAGGAACGCTGGGAAGCACATTAGTGATGAAATACTTACCTGTTGATGCAGATATACAGGTCTCGGATATAATCGTTACCTCGGGCCTTACGCCGGCCTATCCCAAAGGCCTGATGATTGGCACGGTGACGAAGATAGACGAAGAGTTTTCTGGCTTAAGCCGTTACGCTATCATTAAGCCCGCGGTTAAACTTTCTGACATCGAGGAAGTCCTGGTTATTATTAAATGAAGAAAAGATTTTTTTTAATTATGATTATTGCCGTTATTCTTGAGGCGGCAGTCTTAGACTATTTTAAAATATTCGGGGTAAAGCCAGACCTGATTTTACTTAGCGTAATCGCCCCCAGCCTTTATTATTTAGAAACCAAATGGTGCGTATTTTTTGCAATTTTAGCCGGTATACTCAAGGATGTCTTGGGAATAAATTCATTTGGCATTAATACATTTTTATTTCCCCTGTGGGTTATTTTAATTCTAAAAGTATCTAAAAAAATTTCTTTAGATATTAACTTTATCCGCATCGCCATAGTTCTGGCGGTTACTATTTTAAATAATCTCGCCGCTGGGCTTATCCTTTTATCCTGGGGCAGGTTCATTCCGCTTTTGAGCTTCTTGCGCATACTCCTCGTGCAGACTGTTTATACCACTGCAGTTTCTTATCCCTTATTCAAATTTCTAAAATGAGAATAAAAATTACCAATTTTGCGATTATCTTTATTTTTTGTATTCTTTTTTTAGGGCTTTTTAACTCTACAATTATACAAGGAAAAAAATTCCGGGATTTAAGCGATAAAAATTGCTTAAGGCTATTTCCTCAATTTGGCAGCCGCGGCAAAGTCCTTGACCGTAATGGCAATGTTATTCTGGGCAGCCGGATTTCCTATGACGCAATGATTCTCTTAGAAAGAAAAGATAAAATTGAGCGCACATTAACCAAGCTCTCGGAAATATTAGGCATAGAGACTGCGGAACTAATAAATAAATTTAAAAAAGAATTTATCAATTATTCCCTGCCGGTTAGCGTTGTGGAAGATATCAGTCTCCAGCAGGCCATTGCCCTGGAAGAATTGAAGCTTGAGCTTCCCGGTCTAATGATTCAGCCGCATCCTTTAAGGTCATATCCTTACGGACGGCTGGCTGCTCATGTGCTGGGTTATCTCGGTGAGATTGACCGCTGGCGCCTGACTAAATTAGCCGATTACGGCTACAACACCAAAGACATCGTCGGTTTTGGCGGAGTGGAAGAAAAATATGATTATTATCTGCGCCAGGAAGAAGGAGGAATGCTGGTTGAGGTAGACCATCAGGGAAGGCTGGTGCGCGTATTGGGTTTAAGGCCGCCCAAAAATGGCAAAGAGTTACAGTTGACTCTGGATTTGAATGTCCAGAAGATAATTGAAGAAAAACTTGAAGATAGAAGAGGCAGTGTTATTATTCTGGACCCCTATAACGGCGAAATTATCGCGCTGGCTAATCGGCCAAATTTTGACCCTAGCGTGTTTATCAAGAAGTCAGCCACTTCTATCAATGAACTTCTCAATGACCCGCATGGGGTTTTACTTAACCGCTCTATTAGCGGCGTCTATCCTGCGGGTTCAGTTTTTAAGGTAATTGTAGCCAGTGCTGCCTTAGAGACAAGAAAGATTAATTTTACCACCAGTTTTTTCTGCCCGGGGAGCGCGCGCATTGGCAGACGGCAATTTTCCTGTTGGGATACTCACCACCAGCAGGATTTAATGCAGGGGATTACGCATTCCTGCGATGTCTTTTTTTATCACACGGGCCTGGTTTTAGGCGCGCAACTCATCCATGATTATGCCCTCAAATTCGGATTATCGCGACCAACCGGCATTGAGTTGCCTTATGAAGCAAGCGGCCTTGTCCCTTCGCCTTTATGGAAGAGAATTTCTCGCAGAGAAAGATGGTACGACGGCGATACGGCAAATTTTTCTATTGGGCAGGGAGACTTGTTAGTTACGCCGCTACAGATGTGCCGGGCAATGGGAGTATTTGCTAATCGGGGGAGGCTGGTTAATCCGCACATAGTTAAGGCTATAGATGGAGAGGATATTTCTGTTTATTACCAGAAGACTGCCCCAATTCCGATAAAAGAAACTAATCTAAACTTTATCAGGGAGGGTTTAAGAAGAGTAGTTTTAGAGCCCTCAGGCACTGCTAATGTTTTATCAGATGTGGGTGTGGCTGTGGCTGGCAAAACCGGGACGGTCCAGGTTCCGCAAGGAAGCCCGCACGGCTGGTTTGTCGGATTCTTCCCCTATGAAAATCCGCGCTTTGTCATCAGCGTATTCTTAGAGCACGGCGGCTCTAGCCTCGCCGCCTGTATCGTGACTAAACAGATAATAGAGGAAATGGTTAAGGAAGGATTAATTTAATGAGTTCTAAATTTAGTATCTTATTAGTTGCCCTGTTGATCGCCTTTCTTGGCATCCTCTCCATCTACAGCAGCACCTATCAGAAGGAAGGACAACTCTGGAAGGCAATTTACAGGCGCCAGATGCTCTGGGTTATTCTGGGAATACTTTTATTTTTCCTATTTTCCAATTTTAATTATCGCCGGTTGTGGGATGCCACGTATTTTTTATACGCGCTAGCCATATTGCTATTAGTTTTAGTATTTATTTTAGGGATTGTGCGCTTAGGCGCCCAGCGCTGGTTAAGGATAGCCTGGTTTAATTTTCAACCTTCGGAAATCACAAAACTGATTATGATTATATTCTTGAGCCGCTACTTTAGCAAAAAATCAGTAGATAATATTTCCCCAGCGGCTAGCAGGTTGGATATCTGGAAGGGTTTAATTATGCCTTTTATTTTTACCATTGTTCCGATAGGTTTTATTATTGAGCAGCCGGATTTAGGCAGCGCTGCCATAATATTTTTTATGTTTATTGCCATGCTTTATCTGGGCGGAATAAAAGTAAGATATTTATTAATATTTTTCGGAATAATTATTTTGTTTTCTCCTTTATTCTGGTATCTCTTGCGGGGTTATCAGAGGGAACGGCTGATGGTATTTTTAAACCCAAGTCTGGACCCTTTAGGCGCCGGCTATACTGTAATTCAATCTAAGATTGCTATTGGTTCAGGCGGTTTATTCGGGAAGGGTTATCTTTGCGGCACCCAGAGCAGTTTGCGTTTTTTGCCGGAGTCGCATACTGATTTTATCTTTGGCACCTTTGCGGAAGAGCGGGGGTTCTTCGGCAGCTGCCTCTTGTTATTCTTGTATTATTTTTTAATTAGTAAAGGCATGGCTATTGCCGAGCGCGCAAATGATGAGTTTGGCAAATTGCTTAGCCTGGGGATTTCCTTGCTGCTCTCTACCCAGACTTTTATAAATATTGCGATGAATTTAGGCCTGGCGCCGGTGGTAGGGCTACCGCTACCTTTAATGAGTTATGGCGGCTCGTCTGTTTTGACGACATTTATCGCACTGGGAATATTGGCGAATATAGATAAGAGAAGATAAATGAAGTCACAAAGACACCAGGACACCACGTCACCAGATTCAGGCTTTGCTTGTGACATTGTGACTTGGTGACTTTGTGACCCCTAACTATGCTAGAGGATATTCTATTACAAGTTAACAAGCCTGGCCGTTACATCGGAGGCGAATGGAACCTGCCAAAAAAAGATTTTGCTAAGGCAGAAATAAAATTTGCTTTATGTTTTCCGGACTTATACGAGGTGGGGATGAGTAATTTAGGCCTGAGGATAATTTATAGTATTTTAAACAATATTCCTGACGCAGTTTGCGAAAGGTTTTTTGCTCCGGACATAGATATGGAAAATGTTTTACGGGAAAAACACTTAGAAATTTTTTCTTTGGAGTCACAAAGGAAACTTCGGGAATTTGATATTATCGGGTTTTCCCTGGCTTACGAATTGAATTATACTAATGTCTTAAATATATTGGATTTGGGCGGTATTCCTTTAGAATCGTCGTTACGCGATAAGAATTTTCCCTTGGTCATCGCCGGCGGGCCGGCGGCATTTAACCCCGAGCCGATGCATGCCTTTTTTGATTTGTTTGTCATCGGAGAGGCAGAAGAGGCGGTTTTAGAAATAATCAATCTCTACCGCGAAAACCAGGCAAAATTTAAAGCCGGCCGCATCAGCAAAAAAGAAATGCTGGCGGTCTTTTCTCAAATTGAAGGGGTATATGCGCCGGAATTATACAAGGAAGGCCTCTCCCAGAAAATCAAAAAGCGTTTTCTCAAAAGTTTTGATAATGCCGATTTTCTGCGGGAGTGGCTTGTGCCGTACATACAGATAGTTCATGACCGGATTAGTTTAGAGCTGATGCGCGGCTGTCCTAACCATTGCCGCTTCTGCCAGGCCCGCACTCAATATTTTCCTTTTCGCAAGAGACAGCCGCAGAAGATATTGGCGATGGCCGAAGAGGTTTATCAGCGCAGCGGTTACGAGGAGCTCTCTTTATCCGGTTTATCCGTCAGCGATTATACAAATATAGAAGGGCTTTTAAAGGACCTCATTGATTCTTTTAAAGAAAGAGGCATTGCTATATCTTTACCTTCCTTGAAGCCTAAGACCATGCAGAGCAGCCTTTCTGCAATTATTGCCACGATTAAAAAGACCGGCCTGACCTTTGCCCCAGAGGCCGGCAGTGAAAGGTTGCGCCGGGTCTTAGGAAAAGATTTTTGCCCTGAGGAATTCTTTAAGGTAATAGCAGGGGTCTATCCGTTAGGTTACCAGCACATCAAACTCTATTTTATGCTCGGGATTCCCTTTGAAGAGAAAGCGGACCTGGACGGTATTATAGATTTTTCTGTTCAGGTCTCCGAATTGAAAAGAAAGTTTAGTAAATGGCCGGCTGAGCTCAATTTAAGCATCAATACCTTAATCCCTAAGCCGCAGACTCCCCTGCAGTGGTTTAAGATGATAGACTTAGCAGAGATAAAAGACAAACAGGATTACCTCAAAAACAGAGCCAGAAGATACCGGA
>JACRHO010000047.1 GCA_016212045.1 Candidatus Omnitrophota bacterium
GTGCGGAAATGCTGGGTGCCTCTTACCGGGTCACACTGATAAATATAATAAGGCCTGACTCTAATCTGCAGGAGTTCCTGCATCAGTTTTTTCATAATATAAGGCCGGTCATTAATCCCTTTTAAAAGCACGCTCTGGCTCCCCAGAGGAATCCCGGCATCGGAAAGCATATCGCAGGCAATTTTACAGCGCTTGGTGATTTCTTTGGGATGGTTAAAATGGATACTGATCCAAAGAGGCGCGTAAATTTTAAGCATATTCACTAATTTTTCAGTGATGCGCTGGGGTAAGGTCACCGGCAGACGCGTGCCCAGGCGTAAGAATTCCACATGCGAAATATCGCGCACCCTTTTAATCAGGCTCTCTACTTCTTCATCTTCTAAAACAAAGGGGTCTCCGCCGGAAATTAAGACATCCCTTATCTTTTTGTTGGACTTTATATATTCAATGGCCGCGTCAAATTTTGCCGCTGAAAAATTCTCTTGCTTATCGTACTCACCGACCAGCCTTCTCCTGGTGCAATGCCGGCAATACATCGCGCAATGCTCTGTGGCTAAAAGCAAAACGCGGTCTGGATAGCGGTGCACTAAATGCGCTGCTGGAGAATCCCGGTCTTCGGCGCAAGGATCAACCATCTCATGAGGCCCAATAATATTCTCTGCTAGTGTCGGCACCGCCTGTCTTCTTAAAGGACAGCTGGGGTCTTCTGGGTCAATTAGAGTCAGCCAATAGGGAGTAATAGCCATAGATAATCGACCGCTGGCTTTTTTAATCCCCGCCTCTTCCTCAGGTGTTAATTTAATCACCTGGCTAAGTTCTTCTCTGCTGCGCACCCGATGCTTTAACTGCCAGTGCCAATCTTCCCAGTCCAGAGGATTAACCTCTTTGTATAAACTTATCTGTTGATAATCCAAGGGTCGGCGGGTAGGGCGCGCAAGAGCAGGAGACTCCAGCACTAATTTCTGGCTCTCTGTTACTGCTGTGTTCTGATTCAATTTTGACTCCTTTTTCTTTCTGCGGCGCTCAAGAGTATCGCCTCAATCAGGTCGTCATATTTCATTCCTGCCGCATAAGCCATCAGGGAAAAATTAGACTCATCTGGACTTAAACCCGGCAAGGGATTTATCTCTAAGACATAAGGGATGTTATCTTTACTTAAACGAATATCAGTGCGCGAAATATCCAGGCAAGCGATGGCACGGTGCGTCTTTAGGGCAGCATCTTTTACTTTGTCTTCTATATCTTTATCCAGGCGCGCCGGGCAGTGAAAAGAAGGTAAAAGCCCCAATTCTTTATTCCCCTGATATTCCTTCATCCTCCAGGAATAAAAATACTCGCCACTTTTCCCGCAGCCCGCAAAATCTATCTCTAAAATAGGTAAGATCATAACCTTGCCATTCTCTAAAATTCCGACGGTCAGCTCTCTTCCCTCAATAAACTCCTCAACCAAGACCTCTTGTTTATATGTCTCTTTTATTTCTCTGATTTTTTTATAAAGGAGGCCTTCGTTATTCACCACGCAGGATATATCTATGCCCTTGGCTGAACCTTCGCGGTTGGGCTTTACTATTAAAGGAAATTTTAACTGAGGGTCTAATGTTTCGTTGCCTCTGAAAAATATTTGAAAATTTGGCGTGGGAATGCCTTCGGCCTTTAATATCTTTTTGGTTAGTCCTTTGTTCAGGGCCAAGGCCAAACAGAAGGTATTGGAGCCGGTATAGGGAATATCTAAGCAATCTAAAATGGCGGGGAGTTCTGCCTCGCGGAATTTTCCGCAAGTCCCTTCAGCAATATTAAAGACCAGGTCCGCACGGTTCTGGCTAAAATAAGAAAAGAGATCCGGCCTATCCGCATCAACCAAATCCACCCGATGACCGCGGCTTTTAATTGCCGAGGCAATGGCGTTTATGGTCTGAGGAGAATCAAATTCCGAAAAATAATCCATAGGCTTGGCTTCGTCTTTTCTTTTTAAATTATATGCAAGAGTAATTCTCATTTAATTTAAATTATACCTTTTAAAAGCGCTATTTAAAATCTTGCCAATCATCTCCGGGTAAGAGATGCCGATGACCTTTGCTATCAACATAAACACATCTTCAGTAGATAAGCTCGGCAGGGGATTTATCTCTAAGGCATAAGGCCGGCCTGCTTTGTCCACCCGGAAATCAACCCGGCCAAAATCTAAGCAATCCACGGCCTTATAAACTCGCAGTGCAAGACTAGAAATCTCCTGATGCAATTCCTTCTCTATCGGCGCCGGGCAGACATATTCCAGCCGCTCCGAACTGATGCGGGCAAAGGTATAAAATTTGTCATTGAGATTCAGGTCTCCGTCAATTTTTACCTGCACCGCTGGCAATACCTCTGGCGGATCATTGCCGATTATGGCCACGGTAAACTCTTGTCCCGAGATAAATTCTTCTACCAAGGCCGGCTGCTTATAGGTATTAACAACGAGCTCCACCTGTCTTTTTAGGCTGTTCATATCTTCTACGCGGGAGTTGTCAGAGAGGCCTTTGGAGGAGCCTTCAAAACGCGGCTTGACAATGAGAGGGAATTCTAAATGGTCTGTATCAACTAAATTATCCAGATTCTTTATCTCAAAAAATCTGGGGGTGGGAATTCCTTCGGCAATAAAGATTTTCTTGGCCATAATCTTATCCAGGGTCAGGGACAAGGTCAGGGCATCTGCACCCACAAAAGGAATCCCGGCCATCTCCAATAAGATAGGTATCTGGGATTCTCTATTCCTGCCAGTATAGCCCTCCGAGAGATTAAAGACAATATCTACCTTAAGATTATTTATTTTCTCTAATAAACTGGAGGCATTGCCAATTTTTTCTACCTTAAAACCACAGGAGCTGATGGCATCGGCAATCACATCAATAGTAGAAGGGTGGTCAAATTCGGCATTGGCATCCGGGGGGTCGCCCTCCTTAAACTGATAATCTGTCTTTAAATCGTAAGTTAAACCAACGGTTTTCATCAAATGAAGCCATAACTTATGGAGCACGAAGTGCGACATAAGTTATTTGGCTGAATTTGACCCTTGACATTTTCTATAGTTCATCTACTGGAAAAATGTCAAGGGTTAATTCGGGCATACAATTTATGTTCGCTTTGCTCCATAAATTGTGCCCTCATTAAAAAATAAGGGCTCCTTTTTATTTTGAGCCCTTAAAGTTCAGCCTAATTTTTCCAATTTTATCTATCTACCTCCAAAAAAACTAACTAAAATATTTTATTTACACTATTTTTTTATCACAATATATTATTTTTGTCAAGTAAAAATTCAAAGTCCCCCCAACTAATCAGATTATTTTTTATCATCATTACTGCGCCAGATACGCCTTTTATTGACCGGGCGAAATTCAACGTCTTGTTTAAGTCTTTTTCTGAATTTATCCGGTTAGCGCAGGCCGTGGCCACAGCATCGGCCAAGGCCGCGTTTTGAGAAAAAATTATGACGCTATCCGCGCGGCCAAAACTCAAGGAATGCCCCAGGCTCCCTGAGGATGCGCAAACACCCAAAGGAGTGTTTTCAGGTTTTATTTTTAAAAAAAGTTTATTCCAGATTTTGTTTTGGCCGGCATAGATACCCACTTTGCGGATTTTGCGGATTTTTAAAAAGATATCTCCGCCGTTTTCAATAATTACTTCTTGATAACCTTTCTTTAATAAATCCCTGCCTAAAGATTGGGCAATGGCGCCGGCTACTGCGGCCATTGGCCCGACATTGGCTTCTCGGGCGGCATGAGACATCTCTTTAATAATTCTTGGCGCATGCAACTCGACTGCTATGGGCTTTAAACTCGTCAGGAATCTGCGCTCCTTATCTATATAATTTTCAATTTCAGAGCGGTATCTGCGGATTCTTTCCTGCACAAATTTTTTATCCAGCGGCTTATCCGTAAGAATCTGTAAATCTGTCTCTTTCACACTCAGGCGGCTTAAGAATAAATCCCTCGCCCCTACCCAATTGCGATAAAATCGTCTCTGGTATTTATTAGTTTTCATTATTAAAAACTTTTAGCGTCTGTCTTGTCCTGTTTCTCGCGGGGACGCTTGTTTTGCCCCAGCGTGGCAAAACTGCGCTCGCCTGCGGCGCCTCGCTCTGCCTGACTTCGTATCAATAGGGGCAACCATGCCTCACTCGGCGTCCTCGGACCGCCCTCACTCGAAATCAGTCCAAGCCAGCCGCTAAAATAAACGATATTTTAAAAATACCCTGCCGATTTCCGAGCGAAAAAATGATTAAATTTTAGGGTTCTTGCTGGAGCGCGCATTAGGATTTTTTCGGCAAAAGTGCGCAAGGAATTACGAGGAGCGGAGGCTCTGTCAGGTCGAAAGTGTGCCGAGAGCGACGAGTAAGCCGTAGCGCACGGCGAAAAAATCCAGCGCGCGGAAGCAAGACCCTAAAATATCGTAAGCCTAGAGCGAGAAAAGCGGCAGGCGCATTTATTTAACAGATACGCGGTAGCGGTTCGCTGGTGAGCATGTCTACGATGCGCTGGGTGCCGATAGCAGTATTCAAGATTACTTTGGCTTCAGGCCCTGCTACTACCCTTCCAATTATCCGCGCCCTGCGGCCTTGAGGGTGTCTCTTTAATAAATGGAGAATCTTCTCTGCGTGCTTGGCTTTAACCACTAATATCGCCATCCCCTCATTGGCAATATACAAAGGGTCTATGCCTAATAATTCGCAGGCTGCCCTTACCTTGCTAGAAATAGGGATATTTTTCTCGTCGATAACTATGCCTAAATTTGTGCCGGCGGCAATTTCATTTAAGGTAGTGGCTACTCCGCCGCGGGTGGGGTCGCGCATAAACTTTATAGAGTTTGTTTTTCTAATTATAGGCAGGAGTAAACTGTTCAAAGGGGCGCAGTCGCTTCTGATTTTAAACCCTAAATCCAATTCTTTTCTTTTAGCCAGCACGGCCAGGCCATGCTGGGCAATATTACCTGTGACGATAATCTTATCTCCGGCTTTGATATTTTGGCGGGAGAATTTTTTCTGCTGGGTAATCCTTCCGATGCCAGCGGTATTGATAAACACTTTGTCGCAGGCGCCTTTTTCTACTACCTTGATATCGCCGGTAACAATAACTACTCCTGCCTTTTTAGCATGATAGGAAATGGAATCTACGATTTCTTCTAATAACTGGTAGCCCAACCCCTCCTCCACGATTAAGGCCAGGGAGAGATATTCCGGACGAGCCCCTAGCATCACCAGGTCATTGACTGTGCCGCAGATAGCTAATTTTCCAATATCTCCGCCGGGAAACTTTATTGGACTGACCACAAAGGAATCAGTGGTAAAGGCAAGTCTTTCTTTATAATTTATCAAGGCGCTATCCGAAAGCTCCTTTAAGATAGGATTATTTAATTTCTTTAATAACAATTCCCGAATGAGATTATGCATTAATCTTCCGCCGCTGCCATGACCTAATAATATTTTTTGGGGCTTCATTTTTTAATTTATGCTGATTCCTGAATTCTGTAGGTCTGCTTTAAGCTTATCTACGTCTTGAAAGACAAAGGCCTGCATCCCCAGGCGCCTGGCGCTCTCCACGAGTTCCGGCCGGTCATCCGTATAAAATATGTTGCTGGCCTTAGTCCCTAAAAGTTCAACTGACTTCTCGTAGATTAAAGGCTTGGGCTTAATCGCACCTAACTCAAAGGAGGTAAAGATATGGTGGAAGGCACTAAAGACAGGAAAATCTTTCTTTAAATACTCGAAGTGCAAGATATTTACATTGGTGATAACTGCCAATTTATATTTTCTTTTTAAGGATTTTGCCAGATGATAAACCGCATAATTCTTTTCGCTTAAAAAAAAGATGTCATTCCAGATAGAGACAAATTCAGGATAACCCAATTTTAAATTCAACGTCTCTTTTACTTTTAGAAAAAAATCCTGGGGAGATATTTTTCCTTCTTCAAAGAGGCAGGTGAGTGGTGAATCAAAGAAGAGATTAAATATCTCCTCTGCGCTTTTATCGCAAAAACTAGAGACCTTCCCAGCCGCCCTTCGATGGTCAAAGTCAATTAAAACCCTGCCTAAATCAAAGATGATTGTATCGACTTGGTGATTATCCATCAGTTGCTTTTATTCTCCTTCTTTTTAAATAAATCCAAAAATCTATCTTCGTATTCTTTATACACATTCCATCTATCCAGTTCGCTTTTTAATTCATTGGCCTTAGATATATCGGCCCTCGCCTGCCCGAAGAGTTTTTCTATTTTCTCCTTCACCGAACCCGGCAGTTTAGTCAGCTGACTCAAGGTCTTCTTTATCTTCTCAATCTCTTCTTCGCCGATAGGACCAAGGGCAGCGATATCAATCTTAAGATAATCCAGGAGTTTATTGATTTCTTCTTCCATAGCGCGGGTCTGCTCAATAAGGTGGGTAAAATTAATCGGGATATCCAAAATCCTACTCAAGGCCTCTAATACTGCATATGCGGCCTTAGGGTTTTCTATCTGAATAGTATAAAGGGGAATTTCTCCCAACAGGCAATATCCGTTTAGCCCTTCCTTTTTGGCTAAACCCAAAAACAGGCCGTTCATCCCGCTGATCTGGCCCTCAGATAAAAAATTCAATCTGTAATTCTTTAAAGTTTTATTTAATTCTTCAGATGTGCTGGCATACCAGACACGAGGCGCATGCATATGGTCAATAGCCTGCGGCATCGCGGCAAAACCAATGACATTTTTTACCTTAAAAATCCGACTCAACTGAATAATCCTCTGGGAGTAGGCTTCTGCCTTGGCCAAATCTGGCTGGGCATTGCTGATAAATATAATTAAGTCATTTTTGCGTACAGGATTCTTCCAATAGTAAAACTTTCCGTAAGGTAATTCCGGAATACTCAAAACTCCTTTCTCAATTATACCGCCGGTTAAATAAAAAAATGACTCTGGCTCAATAAAGGCAAACTCCTCTGCCTTTAATTGCTCTACTAAATAAGTGGCGGCTTTAAAAGCCACCTCTCCCATGCCCGGCCAGGCCACCACGAGGTTTGGATTGCGCAAGCGTGGCTTCTTATTAATTTTAATCCCTTCCATGATTTAGCCTTTCATAAAGTTATAATTCTTCAAGAATTCCTCTAATACCAGTGCACCTTTATATAAATTATCTATCTTTACATATTCATCGGCCATATGCGCACAATTAGCGCTCCCAAAACCCGTGGCAATAGCCGGGATATTTTTATTCTGAAAAAAGGTAATGGTCGTTGCGCCCTCTGAGCCCTTGACTACAGGAGTTAACCCGAAATTTTTCATCGTCCAACTTATTTGTTTTGCTAACGGATGTCCGGTATCTATGGTGTAAGGGGCCTGAATTGCTTCTATCTCTATCTTGAACTTCAGCGTATATCTCTGGATAATCTTTTTTAAATCCTGCAGGATTTTCTTTTCCGACATCCCGGGGAGAAAACGAAAATCTAACTCAAATTCGCACCAGTCTGCCACAACATTAACTTTATCTCCACCTTTGATGGTGCCAATATTTACCGTCGCAGGCCGCAGGTATTTATTTTTCGGAAAAATAAATTTATATTTTTTAATCTCCTGCAGTATATTTATGGCGACATCTATGGCATTTCTGCCGCGCCAAGGATAAGCCCCATGCGCGCGCAGCCCTTGTAATTTCACCTTCAGGTGCACCAAGCCCTTCTGGGTCACGATGATATTAAAATCGTCAGAATCTAATACCACTGCCTGGGTGGGCTTTAAAATTCCTCTTTCCAATAATGGGATTAACCCAAGCTTTGAGCCGCTTTCTTCATCGCAAGTGGCGGCAAAGATTAAATTATAATCCAAAATAACCGCATCTTCAACTAAACTATTGATCACTTCTAAAGCACAGGCCAGGTTTCCTTTGCAGTCAGTGGCTCCTAAACCGTAAATTCTCTCCCGAAAAATTCGTGCGGCAAAAGGAGAAAAACTCCAACTCTTTCCTGCCGGCACAGTATCCAAATGCGGAGTAATTAATAAAGAATTCTTCTTATTCCTGCCTGCTAAAACTAACACTACATTGGAGCGCCTCTTTTTAAACTCATATATTTTTGGCTGCAGTTTTAACTCTTTTAGATAACCTACGATAAAGCGGGCGATTTTCGCTTCGTCTCCCGGCGGGTTCTGCGAATCAATACTGATGAGTTTTTGGGTCAGTTTTATTAGGCGTTTTCTATTGACCATTTTTAGAAACTGTAATTGAGGCTTGCTGCTAGTGCCTGGCTATCCAGAAAATTTCCTTCCAGATTGAGCCACAGGTTCTTGGTTATCGGTAAATCAAAGCCGGCGATTAAGCCGGCACTCTTGGTTCGGTCTGATTTTACCCTTTTGCGCGACTCATCTTGCCAGTGGATATAATCTATTCTTGACCATCTTAAGCCCAGATAAGGCACGATTTTTTTAAAATCGTAGGAGCAAAGTAGCGAAAACTGCCAGTCATCTAAAACCGCCTTGTGCTTGGTGCTGCCCACATTAATCGCGCGGGGGTGGACGCTGATATGCTGAAAGCCAAAAACCGCTTTGATTCTCTGGGTCTCGTAAAATTTTAAGCGGAATCCGTATCCGCCGGCAAAACTGGAGGGATAATCCAGCTCATCGCTTCCTATCGGATGCTCTTTAATGTATCCAGCGCCGCCTTTTAAATCCAGGGATAACCAGTCAAATACGCCATAGGATAAAAGTAGAAAATCCTGCCAACTGCGCAATTTTCCTTCTTCAGCAATGAGATATCTTTTAAAAATAGAGTGGGTCTGTACCCCTAAGAAAATCTTATTTTTCTCTGGTAATTTTGTGCCATAGCAGGGAGCAGCATAACAAACTGTGTAATGTGTAAAGTGTAATGTGTAAAGCAGCACCACATTAAACATTACACATTTAACATTAAACAATCTTTTCATCTTAAGGGACAGATGTCGCATCTCGGTTTATTTTTCAAACAATACTCTTTACCTAACCTGACTAAAAGCGCATGATATTCATTGAATAATTTTACCACGTTAGAAATTTTGTTCTCTTCTTTTATGGCTTTGGTATTTCTAACGTGGTTTACCTGGGTCTTTAGATTTTTCATAAATAAATCTTGCACCTCATCATAGGTGGCATTGGCCTTAATCAAGCGGTGCCGAGTGAGTATCCGCTTGGTATAGGCGTCAATGACGAATATCGGTTTCTCTAAGGCATAAAGCAAGATAGAATCCGCAGTCTCTGGCCCTATCCCATTGACCGAAAGTAGTCTCTGCCGCAGCTTGGCTAAATCTTCTCTGGCAAGATATTTTATATTTCCCTGATAGGTCTTTAATAAGAAATCTAGAAAATGCCTCAGGCGTCTGGCCTTGATATTGAAATATCCGGCGGGCTTAATCAGCGTGGCTAACCTTCTTTGAGAAATTTGATAAAGCCGCGAGGGACTAAGCAGGTTATATTTTTTGAGATTATCTATTGCCTTCTCAACATTACCCCAGTTGGTATTTTGAGTAAGGATGGCTCCAACCATCACCTCAAAAGGCGTATCTGCCGGCCACCAGGCCTGCGGCCCAAAACAGGCAGATAATTTTTTATAAATTGAAGGTCACTCGCGCGTCATTCTTTCAATTTCAGGGGATTATAATTATAGTAGGCAAAAATAGCATAGACGGTTGCGGCCAGAGACCCCGTAGATTTTCCTTTGGGAGTAATCCAACCATGCCCGGTATCCACGCATTCCTGCGTGGCATAAGGAAGGCAAATCTCGCCTTGGCCTGAGGCAGAGGAGCTGGAGATAACCATCTTGGCTAAACCGCTTAAGTATTCATCGGCTTTAGCCTCATAAGTCCTGGCCTTGGCAATCATATCTTTTTGATAATAAAAGTCAGCCATAATCTTAAAGGCCAGAATCATCTGGGCAGTCCACTCTGCAGAAACTACACTGCCTCTTGCTAAATGCCTCTGTGGCGCAAAATCAAAACCCTTTACCTTTATGTTCTGGCCCTCAGGCCGCTGATACTGGACTTCTACGCCACAATTCTTCTCAGCAAACTCTAAAATACCGTCGGGATTTAATCCTGCGGCCTCTAACTTTTCCGGCCCCATCGCGGCAATTGACCAGGCATAGGTATCAGTGGCAATGGTTGAGTCTCCCTTGCCGCGCCTGACCGGCACATCCGGTCTATCGTAGGTATGACTGACTAACCAAGTTAAGATTTTCTCGGCTACGGCCAGATAATGCCCTTTCTCCGTCACCTGATAAAGCATCTGAAAAAAAGCATAGGCATCCAGATTATGCTCGGTAGAACACCACTCCACTTTTGGCCCGCCGCGCAAGCCTCCTTCCTTATCTTCGCTTTGCAAATTTAAAGCCGAGCTTGCAATCTCCTCTGCCAGACCAAGAAACTGTTTATCCTTACTTTTCTGGGTATACCGCAGGATAGCAATACCTAACCAAAGGTTCGGTCCGGTATGCACGGTATATTCTGCAGGCAAACCATCGTTAACATAATAGGCATTTAAAAATCTATTCTCTGTTCTTTCGGCTTTCCTGGCAAAGAAATCCAAGACTTTTTCTGCCCGGCTAAAATCCGAAAAATTAGTATAGGCAATCGCCACCAGCGCCTGGTCATAGGTAAAGGCCCAGCCGGTAATATCACTATCTCCCTCAAAACTTACTACTAACCCGGTGCGCGGGTTCTGATGCTTCAGGAGCCACTCATACATCTTATCTATATTAGCCTTTTCTAGATTGGCCTTCCTTTTATCCAGGCGCAATAATTCTTCAGTAATTGTATTTTCTTTATTTTGCACCAAGATGAGCTGCTCCTGTAAGGCGAGTTTTTTCTCTTCGGCTATTTTTTTCTTTTCTTCTGCCAAGGTCTCAATCTCTAATTCTAAGGCCTGTATCTTTAATTGTAAGTCCTCTTTTTCTTTATTGATTATTTTTATCTTCTGCTTGGCTACGCTTGACTCCTGGACAATACTAATCAGTTGCCCGACCAGCGCCTTATTCCCCTTAATTAACTTCATATTGATATAACTATTCAAGGCAAGAGTCAAGCCTAAGATAAGAATTGCGCTTATGGCCAGAGGAGCAAATAGTCTCCTGGCCAGGGCATAATGTATCAGCCGATTATTCTGTTTGGGATCAATCTCTTCATAACTTAAGCCGAGAGAATATTTATCCAGAGCCCCTGGCGTTTCCTTAATCCAGCTGACTATGCCGATAGCATCGATAATGCCCCGGCCCAAAGGCATCTCTATTTTTAAGGATAACTTTGCCTTATGCGCCTCTAAAAGTTTGGCTAACTGCGGCCGGAGATTATTTACCTCTAAGCATAAGCCGCCCTTACCTATATTATTGGTAAAACCCTGCAGCCACTCTGAAAAGGCAAATTTTGTGTCCGGGCTAATCAACTGGAATTCCACTGGAAAGACTGAATCTAACCTGATATATTGCCGTCGCTCTCTCAATTTATCTTCTCCAAGACTATCCGCTGCTTAATCTTCTTGGCCAAGGCCTCAAGAAAGACCTTAAAATCTGGATACTCAAAAGTTGAGACCGTAATTTTCTCTATTTGTGTTTTTTGCTTAAAAATTATTTTATTACCAATCTGTTTATATTCCAAGATAATTTTTAGCCAAGGGCTCTCAACACTTAGGCCCTCAGGCAGATATTTTATCACGAAACTGGAAGGCAATTCAATTTCAGAGATTATCTCTTCAGTATCTAACAAACCAAAATCAATAGGATATTTACGTTTCTCTTTGCCTGTCAGCGGGACATCTAAACTGGCTAATTGCGGCATAATCCTTAATCTGCCTGCCGTAGTAAAATACTCTGGCCCTTTAAATGTATAAGTGAATAGTACCGGCAGATTAAGGTCATTTAAATTTTTTATCTCGTATTTTTCTAACTTGGCGCCAATGGAAACCCCCTGTATTGCTTCTTTCAAGGTATCTTCAATTAACTCCGGAGAGGTATAGAGCAACCAAAGGCGCTGGGCCTGGTCATATAAACCATGGGTGAAAATAGATTTCTCTGCCTCCACTGTCTCATCGGGATTTATTTTTATTTTTACATATTGTTTGCTTAAATTGTGCCCCGCGGCAAATAATGGCGTCTCCTCTATTTTATAACCCGCTTCTTTACAGACTAAAACTTTTCTGGCCTGGTCAGGGGAAGGTAGGTCCGCGAAAGAGCAGGTCTCCGCAGTAGGGTCAAGAAAAATAACTTTATCGTTTAGATTGCACGCCGCAATACAATGATTAAAAAGCACGCTTGCAAAATCTACATTTAAATTGTGATATTCTTTGGTGGCAATGAGCACCGGCCAGGCCGAAAGACCTGCCTCTTTCAACATCGTTACCAGAAGTATTGCCTGGTCTTTACAATCGCCGTATTTATTTTTAAAGATATCGGAGGCAGGGTGCGGCTCATAGCCTGCCTCTCCGTATTCCACTGCCACATAGCGGATTTCCTTGGCGCAGAAACTATAGATGCTCCTTGCCTTTGCCTCTGGTGAGGAACTGTTTCTGGTTAATTCCCTTACTTTTTCTTTTATGGCAACATCTACCTCTATTTTGTCTTCTGCCAAATTCCACCACCAGTGATAAATCTCCTGCCAATTAGTGAATGTGGAAACTAGGATAGTCGGATTTACTTCTACCAGAGGAGGCATATTGGATTCGGGGATAATCTGCGGTATATCTTTAAACTGCCAACTATAAACTAACCTGCCAGATTCTTCTTTGACCCGGGGCTTAAGGTTTGAGCCAAACTGATTGTATTTCTCGTTAAGAATTTTAATCTGTAAGGGCCTATCTTTGGGTAACTTGAGATTAAAATTAGCACTGATAATCGGCTCGGATGACTGCAAAGGATAACTTAAGACAAAATCTTTTTTGTTGATGAGCTGGTTGTTATATACTTTAAGTTTATATTCAATGACTGAGCCGGCAGTAACCCCAGGAAAAGAAATAATAAAAGCGCGTGCATTACTATAAAGCGGAAAATTTAGATATTTGGAGACATCTCTAGTGTGCCGGCTGCCCACCTCTAGGACCTCGCCATCCGGCTTAATCGTGCGCGCATATTCTAATTCTACTTTTTCATAAGTAGAGTCATAATCTATATGGGTCTCAGAGAAATTCTCTTTTCCGCGCTCATTTAAAATTTTCACCACATAGTGCAACTCTGCTCTGCTGGTATGAGTAGGGGTAATCTCAATATTCTCATCGCAATACAAAACGAGCGCCCCGGCCTGCGGATATTTTTCTGGCGCAGGACTAGTAGCGATAATCTTACGAATCTCGCCCCCGATCTCGTCAAGGGAAGTAATCCCCGCCTCTTTTTCAATCAGCTCCACCCGCTCAGCCGCCCGGCGGTAGAACTCAGCGGACTTAATTTTCTTATATACCTTTGAGGCCTGGTCGTAGAGATTTAATTTTTCACAGGTGAGGCCATAAAAATATTGATACTCATCATCAGCAAAATCATTTTTGCTGAATACCTCTAAGGCATCAGTAAAGTTGCCCAAGCGATAATAGGACATCGCTAAAAATTTCTTCGCCTGTGGCTCTTTAGATTGTTTTAAAGTTTGCGCTACCTTTTCAAACTCGCCGTGACGATAATATAGTTTTCCTAATCCCAGATACAACTGCTCTAAGTTACTACCTTTCTGGATTAAATTTTTATATTCGGTTATTGAGCGTTGGTAATACTCCTCAGCCTGCTGAACATAGTCCTGGAGTTGAACAGGGATATCCTTTTTTGCGCGGCTGTTCACTAATAAATTCAAAATAAAAATAGCAAATACCACTACTAAAGCACGCGCAAGAAAGTCTTGCCTTTTTAGTTTGAGCTTTGAGATTGGAGCTTGGAGCTTTCTTTTTTTATCTGTATTTATAATAGGCATTACAGGTTCCTTCGCTTGAGACCATACAGGGGCCGATAGGGTTTTCTGGAGAACATAGCTTAGCAAATAAGGGACAATCTGAAGGCGAAATCAAGCCCTTTAAGACATCGCCGCACCTGCATTGCGTGGTGCGTGGTGCGTTATGCGTTGTGCGCTTAATACTAAAGATTTTTTCTGCATCAAACATTGAATATTTTTCTTTTACTTTAAGACCACTCTGAGTAATTTTACCAAAACCGCGCCAAGCTGCATCAGAGATTTTAAAGACCTCCGCGATTATCCGCTTGGCCTTGGGATTACCTTCTCTTTTTACCACCCGCATATATTGATTGGCTACTCTTGGGCTTTTCTTTTTAATCTGCTCTAACAAGATATAGACACTCTCTAATATATCCAAAGGCTCAAACCCGCTGATGCAGCAGGGAATTTTATACTTTTTTGGGACAAACTCATAGGGCCTGGTTCCGATAATGCTGGAGACATGGCCAGGGCATAAGAACCCAGAGAGATTTAATCTCTTGTCTTTTAGCAAATGTCCCATTGCTGGCGGGATTAATTTTAAGGCGCAGAAAAAATAAATATTTTTTAATTTTTCTCTTTTTGCCTCCATAATAGTTAAGGCAATAGCCGGGGCAGTAGTTTCAAAACCTACGGCTAAGAAAATTATTTTTTTCGCGGAATTTTTTTGCGCGACTCTAAGAGAATCTAACGGAGAATAGATTACCCGCACCTGGGCTTGGTTTGCCCTTTCTTTTTCTAAGCTGGATTTGCTCCCCGGGATGCGCAGCATATCTCCAAAGGTAAGGATAATTACATCTCTATAATTTGCCAACTTGATGGCCTGGTCTATATAGTCTTGGGTACTCACACAAACCGGGCATCCGGGGCCAGAGATGAGCTGGATATTCGGCGGCAGGAGTTTATCCAAGCCAAACCTGAAGAAACTCTGGGTATGCGTGCCGCAGACCTCCATAAGATTAATCTCGCCCTGCGGCGCAATCTCTTGAATTCTCTGCAGAATCTTTTGCATTAAATTTTTGTTGCGGAACTCATCAATATATTTCATTTATAGCCTTAAGACTATCTTTGGCTCTTTCGGGGTTAACTTTTTCTATGGCAAAGCCGGCGTGCACAATCAGATAATCGCCGATTTTAACATCGGGCAGCATCTGAATATTGACGCTGCGCCTAAGCCGGCCGGTTTCTACTTCAGCAAATTCGCCGGTAATTTTTTTTATCTGCATCGGGATACCGAGACACATTACTTAACTCCGAAATTTAGCAATGGCTGCCTGGCCCAAAGAGATGCCGGAGTCATTGCAGGATAACTTCTTGTGTATAAATACGTTAAAACCTTCCTTATATAATAAATCTA
>JACRHO010000002.1 GCA_016212045.1 Candidatus Omnitrophota bacterium
CTTTTTAACCTGCATTTACACGACATGAACTGGATTAAGGCCTTCCGGCGCGAAGTAATTGAAGATTTAGAGTTAAAATCTGATTGGCATAGATTCATCCTTATGCTGGCTGCCCATAAAGGATATAGAATAGGGGAAGTAAAAACTAATTGGTACCCCAGAAAATCCGGGAGGTCTAAATTTGGCCTTGATAGGATTCCTATCGCTTTCTTAGATTTGATGGCCATAAAATTTCTGTTAATTTTTATGGATAAGCCGATGAGATTTTTTGGGTTCTGGGGGATGCTCTGTATTGCTTTGGGTTTTAGCGTGTTAATATTTCTTATCCTGCTTTGGCTTATATACCATATGCAGCTACGTCCGTTTATGCTATTTTCTTTTTTTTCAGTATTAATCGGAGTATTTATATTGATGATCGGATTCCTGGCTGAATTAATCTCTTTGCAGCAGATTAAAATAAATAAAATAGAACAACGCCTGAAAAAATGAACGATTCTATTAACCTCCTTGATGAGCAGTTAGATAAAAGCGGTATTTATCTGAACCCCAAGGAAGTCCTTTTTAAAAATGTATTATTAAACTTGAGAGTGTCCGAAGTTTTAAAGCCGACTTGGTTGCTGGATGACGAATATGGTCCGGTATTTTTTCCGGTTGTCTACAAGAATATTGTTGATGGCGAGATACTAGCTTTCTTTAGTGACGGTAAGGATAGGTTTCCCGCGATAGTCAAAAGCGGGAATAAGATTATTTTTAATTTTAACGCAGATGAGACTATTAGGTTTTTACTCAATGAGCAATATCTTAAGGCCGGCAGGTTATTTTACAAGCTATTGCCATTCCACTATCATCTAGTTCCGGGGTCGCTACGCAGGCAGATCAAGAAAATATCTGTAGCCCTGCAGAAGAAAACATCTACTGCGGCGAAGCTGAAATTTCCCTCCTGGCCCAGGGAATGCTCAGTGGAAATCATAAGGCATATCCTTTTTGCCTGCCAGGGATTATTAGGCGCAAGGCAAAAGGATAAATTTCCCTCCTGGCCAAAGGATAAAAAGTTTGCTGTGGCCTTATCCCATGATATTGATACTCCCGCCGGATTTAGGAATATAGATAAATTTATTAACATTGAAAGAAAATATAATTTACGTTCCTGCTGGTTTGTAGTGGGGGAGTTTTTTAAATCTTATAAAAGTCAATTATCTGCTTTAGTCCAAGACGGTTTTGAAATAGGTTGTCACGGTTATGTCCATGATAACAAATTGACAAGCTTAAGCCCTGAGAAGATGAGAGAGAGTTTGCTAAAATGCACCCCCATGATTAATGCTTTGGGCATAAAAGGATTCAGGTCGCCTTCGCTTTTAAGGTCAGAACAACTCTTTAGGCTGTTAAAGGATTTATTTCTCTATGATACCAGTGTTCCTGACACAGAAGCATTCCTAGCGATTGCCCCGCGCAGCGGCTGCTGCAGTGTTTTTCCTTATAAAATATCGGAGGGTTTATTGGAGGTGCCCATCACGCTTCCTCTGGATTCAACTTTCTTAGCATTGGATTATAAACCAGAGGAGATCTTAAAGGCTTGGCAGGAAAAGATTGCCTGGATTAAAAAATTAGGCGGCATGGCGCATCTGGCTATTCATGCCGAAACATATTATTCTGGAAGCGATAATATGTTAAAGGTTTATGAGCGGCTTCTGGACTTTATTTGTAACAATGAGGATTCTTGGATAACCAAACCCCAGGATATAGCATTATGGTGGCAAGAGAAGAATAATGTATAAATCCAGTAACCTACAAAAATACCAAGACCCGTTTGTCAGGATACCCTGGAATGGATTTCTTAATAATCTTAACAATGTAATCAGCCCTCTGAATGTAAAAAGGATCCTTGATCTAGGCTGTGGCGAAGGTTTTGTGGCAAAATACCTAATATCCAAAAACCAAGATTTATGCGTAGAAGGTATAGATATAAATGAAGAGGCCTTGAATATGGCAAAAAAATTGTGTCCCGGTGCGGTTTTTCGTAAAGATGATATCACTGACCTGAAATATCCTGATAAGTCTTTTGACCTGATACTTGCGATAGAGGTTCTGGAGCATTTAAAAGATCCCGGCATGATAATAAGGGAGGCTAAGCGCATCTCCAGCCGGTATTGTATTTTTAGCGTTCCGCTTGAACCATTTTTTAAGATCTGTAATTTCTTGCGCGGCAAGAATATTAGAAGATGGGGGAATCCACCGGAGCATCTCCAGGGTTGGTCGCTTAGGCAATTCCGCAGTCTTCTATCAAGTAATTTTGATAAGGTTAATATAAAAGTTGTATTTCCCTGGACTATAGCTTTATGTGAGGTTTGAGGAAAAATATATAGTAAGCGATGGAAGAAAATAGTACCAAAAATATGCTGGTGATCTTACCCACTTATAATGAATCCGGCAATATCATAAAAATCGTAGATGCTATACAGTCTTTAAATTTAGCGATATCTATATTAATCGTTGATGATAATTCTCCGGATGGCACAGGCAAGATAGCCGACGAATTAGCCAAGAATTATAAAAATATTTTTATTATTCACCGCAAGAAAAAGCTGGGGCTTGGTTCGGCCTATGTAGCTGGTTTTAAATTCGGCCTGGAAAATAATTTTGACTATATCTGTGAGATGGATGCGGATTTTTCACACGACCC
>JACRHO010000052.1 GCA_016212045.1 Candidatus Omnitrophota bacterium
CCATATCCTACAATCTCCCCAGAGAGTTTTATTGATCACGGCGAAGCTGTGATTAGGGGCGAGGGCGAAGATGCATTCTGCCAGCTGGTTAATAATTTTAGTAATAAGGATTTTTCCGGGATAGACGGCCTATGTTGGAAGAAAGATAATGAGATTATCCGTAACAATCAGCGAAAGAATTATCTTGCGCTTGACCAGATACCTTTTCCTGCCTGGGATTTATTACCGATGGATAAATATATTTATCATTGGTATTATCTAGATTCTGTCGATACCGGCTGTAGAGGGACGACTATGATTGCCTCCCGCGGATGCCCTTTTTCCTGTAGTTATTGCCAGCCGACGCTAAGAGAGATTTTTGGTAAAGAGGTGCGTTTGCGTTCGCCGGTGAATGTGGTAGAAGAGATAAAGGAGCTAAAATCACGCTATGGGATTAATGGCGTATTCTTCCATGATGATACCATGACTATGAACCACAAGTGGCTGGGAGATTTCTGCCGGCTGATGTCATCTCATAAAGGAGGAGTCCTTTGGTCTTGTAACAGCCGGGTTGATACTGTAAACGAAGATATATTGAAAATGATGTATGATGCAGGCTTGCGTAATATCCATTTTGGCATAGAAGCCGGCTCCCAGAGGATACTCAATCAGGTTTACAATAAAAAGATTAGGCTCGATCAGGCAAAGGATATTATTGATATAGCAGACAGGATAGGCATAAGCACGATGGGATTTTTTATGCTCGGCGCTCCTTCGGAGACAGAAGAAGAGATTCGTTCTACTATGCGCCTTGCGCGTAACCTGCGGCTTGACGAAGCTTCATTCTCATTGGTTACGCCTCTTGCCGGCACAGACCTCTTCAACTCTGTAATCAAAGACGCAAGATACACTATAAAAAACGATTCTTCAGCACTTAACTATTACTCGCATTATGCCATAGAAGGCGGAATAGAAGAGTCCAGAATAAAATTTTTGCAGCTGAAAGCACTGATCTTGTTTTACACGCATCCCCGGCGCTTGGGTTACATCTTAAGGCATGCCTTAAGCATTAAAGGAATGAGTAAACTTCTGAATAAGATAAGGAGATTTTTTTAATGCGCATAAGTTTTGTGAATTCACTTCTCGGCGGTGATTTTAGTGCGTTAGATATAGCCATAACCTCATTAGCCACCTATATCAACGAAAGGACCGAGCATAAAGCTAGTATAATCGACTTGGCTTTTCACAGGCGCCACTGGAAAAAAACTCTGGAGGCAGGGATAAGAAAGTATAGGCCTGAAGTTATTGGCATCTCTTCCAATACCATGTATATGAAGTATGTCAAGACCATTATGCAAGAAATAAAGGATGAATATCGGCTTCCTGTCATTCTGGGAGGGCATCATGCCTCTATTTATCCCGAAAAGACCTTAGGCCTGGAAGGCTGTAGCGCCGTTTGCATAGGCGATGGCGAGGAGTCATTAGCGCAGATATTAGAGCGGATGGGTAAAGGGGAGAGCCTGGAGGGGATACCCGGAGTTTGGTTTAAGGCTAATGGCAGAATTATCAGGGGTGAGGGTGGCTACTTTAGGCAGAATCTGGATGATTTGCCTGCCTGTGATTGGGACCTCTGGGAAGACCTGGATAAATATTTTTATTATCTGGGCATGATTTATCTGATCGGCAGCCGCGGCTGTCCCTATAAATGCACTTATTGTGATGCCCACGGAATAGCCAAGGCCGTAGGAGGTAAATACTTCAGGCTGAAAGACCCTAAGCTCTATGCGCAAGAATTGGCTTTAAATTGGCGTAAATATAAGAATAGACATTTAAGATTAGCCCAACTCTTTGACCCTGTATTTACTATGGATGATTCCTGGGTAGATGAATTTTGCCAGGCCTACTGCGCAGAAGGCATCCATAAGGAATTCCGTTACAGTGTCTTCTCACGCATAGACCATCTTAATGAAGAGAAACTTAGAATGTTGGGTAGTTCCGGATGCGCCCTGCTTAGGGTAGGAATAGAAGCTGGTGATCCGTATATCCGAAACGAGATCTATGGTAAAAATATCGGTAATGAACAGATAAAAGAGATATTCAGGATGGCTAAGTCATACGGAATCGGTTTTACCGCTTTCTATATACTTGGCGGTCCGGCTGAGACAAGGGCTACCTGTAATGCTACTATAAAGCTTGCGGTTGAACTTGATGCCGAACGCTCGGCCTTCTTTATCTTCAAACCATTTACTGAAGAAGCAGCCAAGCAGCTTATTCAATACGGGGGTTGGATAGATACTGCGCTTTGGAATAAGGCCGATAACATTACCTTTGATGCGGTGGTTTATACTAAAGAACTTAAGCCCAGGGAGGTAAATTTTCTACAGAAAAAGGCTTATTTCCTTACTTTTGGCCGGCGCCTGCTGAGGATGATACATAGACAAAATCTTAAGTATTTTACCCGGCTATTTATTTATATGTTCAGAGGTCTTTGGGATGGATTGAGCTACTCCTATCTTATGGTGTATTACCATATTTACGGATACGATAATGTGGATAAATAATTTAGCCGATACCGATAATGTATCTTTGGGTAAAAATGTGATGCGAGTATTATCTATCAGCGGATTATTTGGTTTCTGCTTAGGGATATTTGTCTTCCCAACCTGGCAGTATGCCATAGAGCCGGCGCAGATTATCACCGGTATGGTTAAATATACGCCTGACAATACCTTTTATATATTTAATCTTAAATCCTGGACCATTATCAATCAGATAACCGCAGTATTACTGAAATTAGGTCTTTCAGAGAGATTAATTTCTTTTTTATTTAGCGGGATTATCGGGATGATTGCTTATCAGGCCTTGGCATTGATTGTTTTATCTATCAGCCTAAGCCCATTGCTTTCTATAATAGCGCCATTTTTTATTCACGTCACCGGGCTTTATATGGGAGGCGTTACCTATGCCATAGCGCTGATGGGTTATCCACATACTCAGATGGTTGCGCTTCCATATATTCTTATGGTAGCGGCCCTGATTGCTTTAAAGCAGTATAAATTAGGAGGGTTGTTGTTGGGTATGTCTATAGCGGTTCATCCTTCCCTGGGTTTATGGTTTACTATTACAGTACTGTTATATTTTATTTTAGATTTAGGGCTGTTACGGGATATGTTTAGGCAGGCAGCCAGGTTCATTATTGCCGGATACTCAATAACTTTTATTAGTTTTGTTATATATTTAGTTTATCTGCATTCCGCGCATATATCTATAAATGTTGATCAGAATATCGCATCTAAATATCTTTCTGCTTTTATTTCCTTCTGGGACGGCCATCGCCGGACATTCTCGCTATCCCTGCTTAAACCCGTAGCCCTTACCATGTTCATATGTATTTTATGGTCTACATTTTGGAAGCGCGACCTTCCCCGGAATGCGACCTTTCTCCTAAGATGCTGTATTATTTCGATTTTACTTGCGGCTATCTTTTCCGTAACGTATTGGTTGCCTCTAGATAAGGTCCCGCCGATATTACTGGCGATGATGCCGTCAAGATTATTTAATTTCGCCCTCCTTGCCTTTGTTCCTTTGCTTTTGGGGCTATTGTGGATATACCGGAATAATTTTATAGCTCAGTTTATTTTTCTCACCCTTATTATTGCCAGTTACCGAGGTTGGCTTTTTTATTCCAGCATGCTCGTTTTAGCCGTAATTTTGTTATGGATGCTTATTAGCAGAAATGAAAAAAAAGGAACCTTGGTTGGATTAGCTTTTTGGGTATCTTCTGCAGCCATAGCCTTAATTTTGAGAATAAAGCCCATGGTATTTGCCAGTTATCTTGCGGGCATAGCGCTTTTGGCAATAGTTGCATTCCTTAAAATTAACCCCAAGAGCATACTTCAGAAGCAGGAAGTCCCCGGGTTTTTAAGAAAGGCCGCTTTAGCCATACTTTGCCTAAGTATATTGGCTGTAGGGAAAATGGCTATTTTTGAGAATAAGGATTATAGATATTCTCTTTATGATCATAGCGATGATTTACTTTTTGCCGAAGTTGGTAAGAGGCAAGGATTACTTTTAACTGGTTCCCGGATTCAGATGACCCAGGTGCGCACGCGAAGGCCGATACTATTGTGGGCAGCGAATTTAGATATCTTGGCTTATCTTCCTGAATTAGGGCCAGAGATAAACCAGATTCTAAGAGAGGTTTATGGCGTAGATATCTTTCATCCTCCGCAAGAAGTTAAGTTTGCGGGAGGCCTTATGGAACAGACCGGGAAGAATTTTTGGGAAACCAGGACGATGGAATCTTGGTCTCAGATTAGAAATAAATTCGGCGTTACCGATGTATTGACTTATGCGGATTGGAAATTACAACTTCCGGAAGTAATACATAGCAGTTCCTATGTACTCTATAATATTCCTAAATTAAAAACAAATCGCTAAAAGGGAGACTACTATATACAATGTCTGACGTAGTTCTAGTCTATCCTCGGTCCGATAGTATTGAACCGGCAATGAATCACTTTTATTTGCCTCTGGCATTATTAAATTGTTCGGTATATGTCAGCCAAGATTTTTCAGTTAAGATTATTGACCAGAGGACAGACCGGAATTGGAAAAACACTCTTATTTCGGAATTAAATACTAGACCCCTGTGTGTAGGGATTACTTCCTTAACCGGAGATCAGATTGCCTATGCCCTGGAAGCAACCAGATTAGTAAAGATACATTCGGATATACCGGTTATCTGGGGCGGAGTGCATGCAACTATCCTGCCTGAACAGACGCTCATGAATCCGCAGATCAATTTTGTTCTGGAAGGCGAAGGGGAACTGTCGTTTTATGAATTCGTGAAGGCACTTGCTAAAGGTAAACCCTTTAAAGATATTCCGGGATTATGGTATAAGGAAAACGGCAGTATTAAAAATAACCCTTGCGGGGATTACATTGATATCAACAGCTTACCCGATCCGCCGTATCACTTGGTAGATATTGAAAATTATATACTGAGATTCGGTAAATATAAAATGTTTCCTGTTGAAACCGCCAGGGGCTGCCCTTATCGGTGTACTTTTTGTTTTGTCCAGAAGAGCCGGAGTCAAAGAAAATGGCGTGCCCTTACTCCGGAAAACATCATCAGCAGAATAAAGCGGGTGAAAAGCCAGTTTGGGGTTAGAGGCATAGAATTCTTAGATTTAGAGTCCTTCATTGACCAGCAAAGGATAAAGAAACTGTGTGAGCTAATAATAAGAGAGGATCTGAACATCTTCTGGAATGCCTGCGCACGGATAAACGATATTCTAAAAATGAATACAGATGAGATCAGGTTGCTGGAAAAAAGCGGCTTAAAGAGGCTCGCCCTGGGCATCGAAAGCGGCTCTAATAGAATTCTTAATATGATTAAAAAAGACATTACCGTCGATCAGGTAATGGTGGTTTCCGATATACTTGCCAAAACAAAAATACCCGCCGTATATTCCTTCATGGCCGGATTTCCCACGGAGACAGAAACAGATTTAAAAATGACTACAGATTTAGTTATGGAACTATTAAAATGTGATGCTAAGGCAAAGGTTTCGATACTACATTGTTTTAGGCCTTTACCGGGAACCAAGTTATACGAACTTTGTATTAATCTGGGCCTTAAGGTACCGAGTAATATAGAAGAATGGAGTAGGTACAATATGGAAAAAATAGATTTTCCCTGGCTTTCAGATAAGATGCAAAAAAAGATATTCACCTTAAACTTTTTATCATTATTTATTGATAGGAAGTTTGAGGAGGTTGATAATATTATGGTGCATTTTTTTGCCAGAATTTATAAATTTATTGCACGGCATCGATTTGCACAGCATGATTTTAGATTATTTTTTGAGCCGTATCTTAAGGATATTTTTATTAAGCTCAAACAATAATAAGCAATAAAATGAAAATAACCCTATCCAACATATTCATAAAAAATAAGATTACTATATCTTTACTTACACTGATGGCAATTGGTTTTGTTTTTAGAATCCATAAGCTCGGATATTATTCTCTATTCGCAAGCGATGATGCGCTTACTGCCTTGGCAATTAAAAATATTGTTTATAAGGGATATTCCGCTTTCCCTTCGGGTTTACTTTATCCCAAAGAGTTATTTTTTTCTTATCCTACTGCCTGGATATGTAAAATTTTTGGAATAAATGAATTTACTTTGAGGATTTTCAACTTACCTTTTAGCATAGCCTTGATACCGTTAATCTATATACTGGGGAAAGAATTATACGGCAAAGGCGTAGGCCTATTAAGCGCTGGTATTATTACCTTTGCCACCTGGCAGTTAGAGTTTACCCGGTATGTGAGAAGTTATATCCTTGTACAATTTCTATTCATTTTGAGCGTGTATCTTTTTTTTAGGGTGTTTATTAAAGAAGAAAAAATAAGCAAGCTTCTAGTTTTTAGCATATTCACGTTGGCTATATTCACCAGTTTTTTAGGGTCAATGTTGCTGATGACTTTTTTGAGTCTGTGGTTAATTAAAGGTAAGAGGGCGTTTAAGCCCATAACGATAGTATTTTTCACCTCTTATATATTGGTTATTATCGGATGGTTACAGATATATGGCTCTATGATAGACCCATTTGTCATGAATTATTCCGGTAATACCTATACTTTATCAGCCATTCTTCAGAAGATAACTTTACCGCAATTTGTAATGTTAGCGCATCTTACCAAGCATTACCCTGTTTTTTGGTATTCCCTATTATTTGTCTTTTTCTTTATTTTTCTATATTTTGCTCGGCAGCTTACGTTTAAGAAACAGAGAGGCTATTACCTGACTATTCTGGCTCTTTCATTATTTTGTTTACCGGAATTAGCGGCATTAGTAATTTATGGATACACTATCTTGAATAGAAACAATACAGATCTTCTTAAGAGAAGGACCATAATTACAAGTTTGTCTATTTTAAGCATAGGTATAATTTTCTGGTTTTTTTATGGTTTATTTTTCTGGGGAAAGCCAGTGATAGATATCATAAAACAGATAAATATCTTTAAATTTCCTCCCCTGGTATATTATTTCTATTTTTTCAAACAATTTCCGGCAATGTCTTTGATGGTAATTATAGGCTTACTTCTTTTATATTTAAAGGGATTAAAAGAAAAAGGGGGAGAGGCGGCTATATTTTTGAGCTCTTTATTCATCGGTTCCATCATTTTCATGCCCTTTCCTATAAACCATTCTCTCCCGCGCTATAATTTCCCTATTTATCCGCTCTTTATATTAATCTATGTTTTCTCAGTAATAGAGATAGCTCGGCGTTTAGCGGGACTTATTAAATTTAAGAAATTAGCGAAAAATTTGGCCACTATTTCTTCGGCGGCCATATTACTTCTGTCTACACTTGAACACGCCACGCCACAAGAAGCCTGGCGACTAACTAACCTACATTATGGACAACCGGTAATTCACCCCTATTTAGCCACATCTCCTTACTTAACGCATTATTTTGACTATAAAAGCGCAGCTAATTTTGTGAAAGTCAACTTAAAGGAGGGCGATTTAGTGCTTACTACTTTTGAAAGGTTGGTGCCCTATTTTTATATCGGGCAGGTAGACTATAACATTTATTTTTACGAAGATAAGGCAATGGCTTTTGGCGATTTCTCAGAGAAGGCAGGCCCGGGAAGTGACCCTTACCTTGAAAGTGGAGGGATATGTAGTTTAGCCAGATTAAAGGAATTTATCAAAGATAATCTTAGGCAAAATAGGAGAATATGGTTGATTACCCCTAATTATACCCGGCTTAAAGATACAAATGAGAAAGTTGTTAAAGAACGATTAGATTTATATCAAGATTTTTTTGTCTTTTTAAACTATAATCCCCAGGCTTTGGCCTACGTTGCCCAGGATAACTTAACCGAGGTATATGAATTTAACACAACTAATTTTGCGCGATGAAAATACATCTTTCCCGACCGGATATTACAGAAAAAGAAATTAAGGCAGTACTGGGAGTCCTTAAGACTCCGAATCTAAGCTTGGGCCCCAAAATCCCTGAGTTTGAAGAGAAGTTCGCTCAATATATCGGCACAAAATACGCTGTTGTGGTAAATAGCGGCACGAGCGCCTTACATTTATGCATAAAGGCCCTGGGTATTCGAAAAGGTGATGAGGTTATCACTACGCCATTTAGTTTTGTCGCTTCTGCAAATTGCATATTGTTTGAAAATGCCAATCCGGTCTTTGTAGATATAGACCCTTTAACATTAAATATTGATGTTAACGAAATTAGGAAAAAAATTACCAATAGAACCAAGGCAATATTGCCGGTGCATATCTTTGGTTATCCTTGCCGGATGGATAAAGTTATGAAGCTGGCCAAAGAAAATAATCTTAGGGTTATTGAAGATGCCTGTGAGGCAATCGGCGCAGAGTTTAATAGTCGTAAACTTGGGACATTCGGGGATTGCGCAGCATTTGCTTTTTATCCTAATAAACAGATTACTACCGGCGAAGGCGGAATGATAGTGACAGATAGTGCCCGCTTAGCTAATCTTTTCAGGAGTATGCGCAATCAAGGCCGTAATCCAGAGAGCAGGTGGTTAGAACACCAGAGATTAGGTTTTAACTATCGTTTAAGCGATATCAATTGTGCCTTAGGCATTGCGCAGTTATCCAGGATAAAAGAGATCTTAAGAAAGAGGAGTGCTGTTGCCAGGGTTTACCGGATGAAATTAAAAGGGTATAAGAGTATTGAATTGCCGCCTGAAGATAATCAGTCTTTTAAAAGAAGCTGGTTTGTTTATTGTATCAGGCTTTCCAAAGATTTCGACAGAGATGATGTAATCAAACAACTAAAGGCCAAAGGGATTGAGTGCAGTGCTTATTTTCCAACGATACATTTACAACCGTTTTACAAGAAAGAATTCGGTTATAAAAGAGGGGATTTTCCTGTAGCCGAAAGCATTTCGGCCAGGACAATCGCTTTACCATTTTATAATAACCTTAAAGAAGGCCAGATAGATTATATCTCTAAAAGTTTGTTAAAAATTTTAAAAATTTATTTAATTTAATAGAGAGGGGCGATAATGAAGAACATATTTAAAGGAAAGAAAATCTTGGTTACCGGCGGCACAGGCTCTATCGGCAGCGTCATTGTAAAGGAATTGTTAAAATCGGATCCCGCGGTTATACGCATCCTGGATATTGACGAAGAAGACCAGTTTTATTTACAGCATGAACTTGCAAGATTCAAAAATATCCGTTATCTCATCGGAGACATCAGAAATAAAGACAGGTTGAAGTTAGCGATGAGGGATATAGATATTGTTTTCCATACTGCGGCATTAAAGCATGTGCCTTTGTGCGAATACAACCCTTTTGAGGCGATAGAAACTAATATCATCGGAACGCAGAATGTCATTTCTGCTGCTATTGATTCTGGTGTTAAGCGGGTAGTCGTGATCAGCACAGATAAGGCCACTGAACCGACTAATGTTATGGGGGCAACTAAGCTTTTGGCGGAAAGGTTGGTGGCTGCGGCATCTTTATACTCTCGCGGCAAAGGAAGCCCGTTATTATCTTGCGTAAGATTCGGCAATGTCTTAAATTCCCGCGGTTCTCTGGTTCCTCTGGTAATAAGACAGATACAGAAAGGCGGCCCTATTACCGTTACTGACCCCAAGATGACGCGGTTTATTATGTCAACAGAGGAAGCAATAAGGCTATTGTTTAGTGCGGTTGAGAAGTCATTGGGCGGAGAAGTCTTTGTTTTAAAAATGCCGGCATTTAAGTTAGGAGACCTTATTGATATATTGATAGAGCGCTTTGCCCCTGAATATGGCTATAAGAAATCCCAAATACGAATAAAGTATATAGGGCCAAGGCCCGGAGAAAGGTACTCCGAGATATTAATTACTGAGCAGGAGGCAGAAATAGCCTTAGAGTCAAAAGATATGTTTATAATCCCCGCGCAAAATACCTTTCTTGGCACTAAGATGAAACGGGGGTATACAGGTACAAAATCTGCTCCTAAATGGGCGATTACCTCTGATAACGTTAAAAAGATCGGGAAAAAAGAATTAAAAGAATTATTAGCTAAAGAGGGGCTTTAGCTTATGAAGATGCTTAATTCAAAAAATATAAAAATTATTTTGTTTTTTATCGGTGCGACCATATTTTATTTTTTGGATTATTTCTTATTTAAAAAAACGCCGCTTAATTTAAATATCGTAACTGATTATCTAGGGACTGAATTCCCTCTTTTTTCGCTAATCGCGTCCTTATTAAAAAGAGGAATTTTTCCTCTTTGGAATCCCTATATTTTTTGCGGCAACCCATTATTTGCCAGCGGGTTTTCCGTGATAAACATTTTTAATCTGCCGGCTTTATTTCTTAAATCTCTTACAGCTTACGTCCTTTCCTTGGTGCTGCAGCTTTTCTGCGCCGGCATATTTATGTTTTATTATTTAAACAAAGGTCTGAATCTGACTAAAAATGCCTCTTTTTTGGGTGCGGTAATTTTTATGTTTAATCCGCTATTTTTGACCACCCTGCCGCACGTATTCGGAGATCCTTCTATTGTCTTATGGGTTCCTTTAGTTCTTTTATTCTATGAGTTGTCATTTCAAAGAAGAAATATCATTTATGCACTTCTCTGTGGTTTGATACTCTCAGTATCCTTTTATACCGGGACAGGATATTTATATCTATATTCCTGTTTATTTTTATTATTGTATGCTGCTTATCGTATCTATAAAGGTAGCGATAATAAGAAATATATCCCTTATCATTTCATTAGGTTAGGTATACTGCTTTTAGTATCTTTACTTTTATCTGCTGCGCGGATTTTACCTATGGTAGAACTTGCCCAGTTGTCCCAGAGGGGCCCTGAGCACTTAGCAGAGGGGCTATGGATATCCAATCTGATAGGGATTTTCTTGCCTTTCGGGTCTGTCCAGATCGGCCAGGCCGAGATAGGAACTTTAAACTATGCCTATTTCTATTACGCCGGCACAGCCACTATCTTTTTAGTTTTAGCCGCCTTTCTCTATTTAAGAAAAAAACATTTTACCGGACTCTTTTTATGGTCCCTTTTAATCCTGGTGAGTTCTTTGATATTATTACGCTATACCCCGATAAAGTTATATCTATCAAGAATTAATTTTTTACTGGGAACCTTAGGGCTGGAGAGATTTAATTTCTATTACCATATTATAGTAGGAGCGATTGCAGCTTTAACTTATGATGCGTTAGAAAAAAAGAGCATAAAACCGCCTCTTTTATTCAATATCGTCAAATGCGTTAGAATCGTGATATTTTTCTATGCAGTTTTACTTATAGCGCTAGTCTTAGCCTGGATAGGAAAGGATTTCTTAAAACCCAAGATACTTCAGGTATTCCAGATAGTTTTTAGTAATCTATTGTTGGGACGCTTGGCGTATCAGCATAATATCAGTTATTATCTAGAAAAATTTTCATATCTATATGAACAATTTTTCCACTTATCTTTTTTATCCTTAGTTTTTATAGCTATATCGGCGCGCTTGTTTTCTCTTATTTTTCTCTCAAGATTATGTAGGGGTAGAATGCGTTATTCTTTTATTTTAGTGTGTCTGGTAGCCATAGACTTAATCTTCGTTACCAAAATATTTAGTAAGCCATTTACGGACGATTATTATTTTATCTACGATTTTACATCTAAAGAAATGTCTTTTTTAAAGACAATTAAGCCCACGGAACGGATGGGGATTAAAATTAACTATTATACCAGGGACTTTAATCGGCCAGATTTTAAGTTAGATTATACTAACCAGATAGCGGATTTAGGGCCGCACAAGTTAGGATTAAATTATGATGTGCCCATTGTATTTGAAGCAAGTACTCCCGGAGGCCTGGATGGTCTGCATTTAAAGAGATACAACGAGTTTGTAGATTTGATCCATAAAGACGATCCTAATTATCCTCTTCGTCAGCAAACGCAGATTTATAGGTCAGTGGTAGAGTTTACCTCGATTAATTCAAGGCTCGTGGATTTACTGGGTATGAAATATATATTTTCTGTATCTAAATTATCCGATGCTAAGCTCAAGTTTCTTTTCCAGGGCAAGGACTACTACGTTTATGAGAATTTCAATGTCCTGCCGCGCAGTTTCTTGGTCGGGAAGATAAAAATTGCAGCGGATAAAAAAGAAATATTTGATTTACTAAGCGATCCAAAATTTAATCCTGCCCAAGAGGCAATCTTAGAAGGGCCGTTTATGCACACCTTGGATAAATCTGAAGATAAATCTCGCTCAGCGGATATAGTTTTTTATCAGCCAAATAAAGTAATTATTGAGACTTCTGATAATCACGATAGTTTATTAGTTTTAACTGATGCCTATTATCCGGGTTGGAAGGCTTTTATTGACGGAAAAGAAACCAAAATTTATATTACGGATTATATTTTCCGCTCTATTTATTTTCCGAAAGGTAGGCATAGAGTTGAGTTCGTATACGATCCATTTTCCTTGAAACTGGGCCTGGTTATATCAGTAGTCACGCTATTAATATTGATTTTTATATTTATCTCTAAACTTATTAATATCACGCAAACTGTTATGAAGATTTAGTTTTTATTATGGATAAAGGTCTCCAACTTTCTATAATTATACCGGCTTATAATGAAGAAAAGAGGCTTCCTGTAACTTTAGAGAGAATTGCCGGGTATCTAAAGTCAAAGGGATATACCTTTGAAATAATAGTGGTAGATGACGGCAGTAACGATAAGACCCAAGAAGTGGTACGTAACTTTATGAGAAAATATCCAATGTTAAGTCTTATACATAATCAGATAAGAAGCGGCAAAGGAGCTGCGGTTAGGGCTGGTATTTTAAGCTCTCGCGGAGAATTTATTTTCTTTTCAGATGCAGACCTTTCTACGCCTATAGATGAAATTGAAAAGTTGCTTTTATCTTTAAAAGATGGTTATGATATTGCCTTTGCTTCCAGGGCAATGTCAGAATCTCAAGTTGTGGTTCGAGAGGCTTGGTACCGAGACATAATGGGAAAGATATTTTGTTTTTTAGTCAGGCATCTGGTTGTAGCGGGTGTAAGGGATTCGCAGTGCGGATTCAAGGGGTTTCGCAGAGATAAGGCATCAATTCTTTTTTCGCGGCAGCGGCTTAATGGTTTCGCTTTTGACGTGGAAATTTTATTCCTGGCGAGAAAACTAAATTTTTCTTCTCAGGAGATACCCGTAAGATGGATAGATTCCCCCAAAAGCAAGGTAAATCCGATTGTTGATTCCTGTAAGATGTTAATAGGATTATTCAAGATTCATTTGAATAACTTAGCCGGAAAGTATGCTGATTGATATGTTAGATATTCTCTTAATATATCCTCCTTTATCCATAAATGAGCGCTATGGCAAGAGGAGGTTGGGTCGAGTAGGGGGTAACTTACCGCCGTTAGGTTTGGCTTATATTGCCTCTTTTTTGCGGGAACATAAATTTAACGTAGATATTATTGACGGTCCAACAAGCGAGATGACGGAAGAGGAGATACTGAAAAAAATAAAATTATTGCAACCCAAAGTCATTGGCCTCTCCGCAATGACTTCGGTATTCAAGCGGGCAGCAGAGTTAGCCAGAAAGATCAGGTCTAAATTTCCTGATACGCTAATTATTATAGGTGGGCACCACGCTTCGATATTACCTATTGAATCATTATCAGATAATCCTTCTTTTGACATTTTAGTTTATGGAGAAGGCGAACATACTCTTTTGGAAGTAATGCATAAGTTTAGAGATACCGATTTTAACCGACATAAATTTTTAAATGATTATGCAATATTAGAAGGAATTAAGGGCATAACTTTTCGTAAGATTAATCAAATAAAGCAAACATTTCCCAGAGAAGCCATTGAAGATCTTGATGTTCTGCCTCCTCCTGCCTGGGACATCTTGCCTATGCACAAATATATTCCCTTGCCGAATCAGTATCTACGCCGGCCCGTGGTACATATGGTTTCTACCCGCGGTTGCCCTTTTGAATGCAGTTTCTGTTCCGCCGGATGCGTATTCGGTACTAAGATTCGCGCCTTAAGCCCTGTAAGGCTAGTCGATGTAATTAAATACGCCAAGGAGCGTTTTGGCGCACGCGAAATTTCTTTCTGGGATGATTGTATGAGTGTAAATAAAAAATGGATCATAGAGTTATGTCAATTGATGGTTGAAGAAAAACTGAATGTTACATGGTCATGTTATTCCCGGGTAGACACATTAAACAGAGATATTCTTTTGTTGATGAAAAAAGCAGGGTGCTGGAATATATTTTACGGTTTTGAATCAGGGAACCAGGAACTTCTGGATATAACCGGCAAGCGGATAACCTTAGAGCAGATAAGACAAGTTAATCAATGGACCAAGGAGGCAGGGATAGAGGTAAGGGCATCTTTTATGATTGCGCTTCCCGGTGAAACGCCTGAAATGGCGCAAAAGACTATAGATTTCGCTATTGCCTTGGAACCAGATTATGCGCAATTCTGTATCACTACGCCCTTTCCCAAGACTAAACTCTATGAAGAGGCGCAGAGATACGGAAGGATCTCGGCGGATTTCTCTAGATATAATATCTGGGAAGCCGTATTCATACCTTATGGTTATAGAAATAAAGCTCAGATTGAGGCTATGGAGAGAATGGCAGTGCATAAGTTCTATCTTAGACCACGTTATATCTGGGGCAGGATAAGAAAAATAAGGTCTTTTACCGACGTGATAAGATACCTTAAAGGCTTGAGGATGTTGATAGGTTTTATACAATGAGTCCAGAATATTCTTCAATAGTATCGTACTATGCTTACAAAAGATAAGATTTTTCGTTTAAGGATAATCAGGTGGACGTTTATAGGCATACTGATAAGATTCCTAGTAATGCCATTTACGCTGGATGCGGATATCTTCTGGCTCAACTATTTGCCTTATCAATTAGTAAATGGGGGAGTTTTTGACCCCTACGCTTTTGCGAAGGCAAATTACGCAGATTGGGTTATCCCGATGAACCTACCCTACCATCCGCCGTTATCATTTTATCTTACGGCATTTTTTGAGTTTATATCCAAGAGCCTTGTGCCTTCGCTGGGAAACTGGCTTGTTAGTTACGGGGAGTGGTTTAAGCTTGGCGGCGGGAATATGCTTAGACACATTGTCTCTCTAGATACGCCACAGCTATTCAGGATAATTTTTGCTTTGAAATTACCTGCCTTAGTTTTAGATATGGCTTGCGGGTTTATGCTTTTAAGTTTAGTTAGCGATAAGAAAAATAAGCTCACCGTATATAAATTATGGATGTTGAATTTGCCGGTTTTATATGCCGGCTATATCTGCGGTCACATTCCCGATATTTACGTATTATTCTTTATTGTGCTCGCCGCTTTTTTCTATGTAAAACGCAAACCGGAATTGGTATTGCTATCTTTAAGTTTGGGGGCAGCAACCAAAATTTTTCCTTTGATATTGGTGTTGCCGGCAGCGATATTTTTAGGCAGGAATTTATGGGAGAAGACAAAATTACTTTTATTCGGTATAGTTCCCTTAATATTGATATTTATACCTTCGTATTTATCCAGCGGCGCTTATGCGCTATCCAGCCTCTTGCCAAGCAGTATCGGCACAAATGCAGCAACCACAGCTCTTAAGTTTATGAAATGGTTATTTATTGCAAGTTACACCTTTATCCTAGTACAGATTTATCTGGGAAACAAAAGGGATAAACCAAACTTTCTTTTATCCGATTACTTTTTATTAATCACCCTGTTATTTTTTGCTTTTCAACCGGTAGCTATCCGTTATTATATCTGGGTTACGCCATTTCTGGCTTTAAGAATATCCAAGGATAAAATATTAGGTAAGTTTTTCTTAATCCAGTTTTTCACCCTGCTGCTGCTGAGGATAGAAGCGCAGAGGCATTTGCTGGGGACGTTTACCCCTTTAAATCCAACATTCTTCTCCAGCCTCCCCATACTCAAGTCATTCATTGCGCCCTTTATATCCCTAAATTTTATATTTAAATTGTCTTACCGGATATTTGTCCTGGTAACATTATTTATGGTTTATCGCGTATATAAATACGGTTCTTCAGCAGGAGATGCGGCTTGTTGTCATGAAAGTATATAAAAGAATAATTTTAATTGCCTGTTTTATTTTTCTAATCTGGCCTGATATGAAAGGCGAGAAGATTATAAGAGGGTTTTCTTTACCTAAACCATTTTTGACCTTCGAAGATATTACTATGGTAAAGATCCCGGATGATTACCTGAATCTTTACGGAAGACATAGCATAGGCCAGTCCTTTGTCAATAAATTCAGCAACCTATGCCGCATAGGCATTTTTGTCAGGAATCCTAAGTATCAGGATTCCGGTGACCTGATATTTCATCTGCAGTCATCTATTGATTCACCTCAGGATTTAATAACCTTAAAGGTTGCGGCTAAGAATCTTTACGATAATTATTATCCCTTTATGCTTCCACCCCTAAATACTATGGGTAGGGGCAGTTTCTACTTTTTTGAATTCAAGCCGATTGCCGACTCGGCTAACCGGAAATTTTATTTTTATTTAGAGTCGCCTGAATCGCGGGAAGACAACAAAATAGAAATCGGATATTTTAAAAATAAGTATGCCCGGGCATATGCAGAAGGCTTGTCTTATCGCGATGGCCGTGCTGAGGATTGGTATCTTGCTTTTCAAACTTATTCTTCCTGGAAAGGAAATATTTTTGATGCCTACAATATAATCTGGCAAAGACTTATCAGGGATATCAATTTTACAGTTTTCTATATCGCTGTATGCTTACTTCTCATAACAGGAATATTTATGGTGAGTTTTAAATTAAGATTGTTAGAAGAATGAAGGTACTCTTAATTCAACCGCCGCATTATTATGGTACGCATTCACGGCCGCCGTCTTCTTTTCCGCTCGGCGCAGCTTATATTGTCTCTGCGCTAAAAGATGCAGGGCATTTGGTAGAGGTCTGGGATATCTATGCCCAGCAGTTGCCAACAATAGAGGCGGAAAATCAAATTAGAAACTTAGCTTCTGACTTTGAAGCCATTTGCATAAGTGCGTTATCTACGCAATATAAATATGTTAAATGGCTAATAGAGCGGCTAAAGAGTAAGTTTGATAATCCTATTATCTTAGGCAATGCCTTAGCTACATTTAATCACGAGGCAGTCCTGCGATATACCGCAGCTGATATCTGCGTAATCGGAGAAGGAGAAAGGACGCTCATTGATTTATTGGAAAACATAGAGGACCTAAGCAAGGTAAAGGGTATTGCTTATAGGCAAGATGGCAGAATAGTTTCTAATCCCCAACGAGAATATATCCGGGATTTAGATAGTATAAATTTTCCTCAGCGCGATGCCTTTGGTATGGATATTTACCTGAAAAATACCTGTTTATGGAGCAATCCCGAAATAAGAACAGTTGACATTATTACTGCACGCGGCTGCCCTTATAATTGCAATTTTTGCTCTAAGACATTTAAAGGAATGAGACTGAGGTCTATAGATAATGTAATTAAAGAGATAGAAGGATTAAGATCTCAATATAATTTTAAAGGCATTAAGTTTAACGATGAGCTGACCTTAATTAATAAAGAAAGAGTGTATGCTTTATGTAAATATCTTAAGAAGTCTGGGCTATCCTGGGTCTGTCAGGGCAGGGTAAACCTTGTAGACCAAGACCTGCTTAAGGCCATGAAGGATTCCGGGTGTAAGGCATTAGGATTCGGTATTGAGTCCGGCAGCCAGAAGATTCTTGATAATATGAATAAAGGGATTAGCGTTGATGAAGCGATAGCTGCCGTAAGGGCAACGAAAAGAGCGGGGATTGAGCCGATTATACAGATGATGCATGGCTATCCCGGGGAAGATGACATAACGCTTAAGGAAACAGAGGATTTTTTTAAGGCAACAAACTCACCAACCATACAGTTTTCCATGACCACGGCATTGCCCGGTACAGTGCTTTATAACCAGGCCTATGAAAAAGGCCTCATCAAAGACGAGGATGCATATCTGGAGAAATTGGACTGGGGTTATTACGGCGAGCGGGAAATCTTAACCAATTTTACTAATTTTTCAGATAACGAGTTGCTCAAGAAGAGAAGGGATATTGAGTCAAAAATTAATCAGCATTATCGAAAATACCTGATTATGCATCCCTGGGCGGCCTTTAAGATAATTTTTCATAAGATAAATTCTTATTATTTGCGCTACGGTTTAATAAAAACGTTTAAAAAAATATTTAACTCTCTTTTATCTTTGAAAAATGATAATTGGATGCTTTAAAGATAATTAAGGATACCGATATTATGAAAAACGCTAATCCAGCGTGGAGATTAAAAGTTAAACGTATCTCGCTTTTATCTTCTTATTATTACAATAAAGGCATCATCGAGTTACCTTATCCGCCAGTGGAGGTATTTATTGAGCCGACTAGTCACTGCAATTTAAAATGTATGATTTGTCCGCATGCAATAGGTTTAGAGCGCCCGAAGGGTTTTATGTCAGAAGAGCTTTTTGATAAGATATTTGCTAAGGTGGTAAAAGTAGGCGTATTGAAAGTGACCTTACATTTTGCAGGCGAGCCGTTATTGAACAAGGATATCTTTAGGATGATCCGTAAGGTAAAAGCGCACAATATCTATGTGCGTCTGCATACTAATGGAACTATTATGCCTACTGACTATGCACGAGAATTAATAGAAAGTGGGTTAGATGAAATTTCTTTCAGTTTCGATGACTTCAGGAAAGAAGTCTATGAAAAGATAAGGCAGGGTGCTTCTTATGAAAAGACGCTTGCTAATATCCGTAGTTTTCTGGAAGTTAAGAAAGGTATGCATAGCGCTAAGCCGTTTACAATCATCCAGAGGATAAGGGTAGCCGATTTGAATAGCGAAGAAGAAGATGTTGCTCAATACAACAGTTTATTTGCCGGTTTACCCATCGATAAATTACATACTATTTTTACGCATAACTGGGCAGGTGTGTGTAAGGGTGCGCTTATAAAAGAGCACAATGCCAGGTTAAATGAGAAAGTTCCTTGTAATGCTATATGGTTGAGGTGCGCTATAGGCTGGGATGGCAAGGTTTATGCCTGTTGTAATGAGATGAACGGAAAACTTTTAATCGGTGAGCTTAATTCATCCAGCCTAATGGAGATTTGGAACGGCCCCCAGATGCAAAATTTACGCAAGACTATGCTTGAAAGGCGGTTTGATGAAGTAGCGGCATGCAGAGATTGCGATGTTTTATTGAGGGCGAAAGAATCGCATTCTACAGCAATCGAGAAGGCACTTTCCAATATATTGGTATTTTTGTCTAAAAGATAATTTATGAGAAACCTAATTATTAAAAATAAATACCCGGCGAGATTAAAGAAACAGATAGGGCAATTTTTAAAAGATTCTGAAAATCCTGTGTTTTTTATCCATACACAAGATAACTTGGCCGATTTCATTCGTTTTATCAAGGAGATAGCCAATCTAAAAAAGGATGCGCTCTTTGTATGCATTAATTCCTCCGTACCATATTATTATGCAGATCTCGGCCTTAATTTTAAAGCCATAGATGAATATATGGACATTGCCGATTATGAATCTATTGATAAATTCGTATATTCCTTTACCAAAAATTGGTATCTCTCCAAGGATGGATCAGGCCAAGCGATAACCCAGCAGCGCGGTATACATTTAGGTAGTATCGTAGAATATGATTTTCAGCTTTTCCTGATCCGTAGATTAAAATGGTTTAAGGGCATGCATAAGATAACTAGGATTAGGCGTCCGGATAGGGTAGTGGTCATTGAAAATACCGGAGAGCTTCTTGAGCCGGCAGAGTTACTTGATGAGCTCCTACATATTCCTCTTTTTAGGATATACCAGTGGGTCGATCCTATTGACACTTTTTCTATGAGAAGAAATTTAAAGGCCTTTATGGTAGATGCTATGACCGGTATCGTAGATTTTATCGTCAGGAGCTTCGGCACATTTATCCTGAAAGAGAAAATCATTATTGATAGCAGGGTATATCTGGACTTGGCCAAAAATTTAAAAATGCCTAAAAAGTTTCTGCCCACGCCCTTTGAAAAAGGGCTGAAGATGAGGCTTGGGCTTATCAAGAGTGGCTTCTGCTACTTACCCTTTTATTTTCCTCAAAGTCTGCACATATCAAAGAAATGTAGCCGCGATTCTTATGCAAAATATCTTGGAGATATGATTTATTATGAAGGAGTATCTATAGAAAAACTGATAAAAACCAAGATAGATAAATATCTTACTTATGATTTCCCTGTTATTTTACGCAACATCAGAATGCTGGAGAGATTTCTGAAAAATAAATCAGTAAAGGCAATAGTGCTTAGACATGACCTCTGGGAATTACAAAAAACCTGTGTACTGCTAGCTAAGAGATTGCAAGTACCTACTATAGTTATCCAACATGGCATATTCGGAGAGAAGGGGGAAGAAATTGTCTTTGCCGATAAAATTGCGGTATGGGGCAGGCTTTGCAGCCAGATATACGAGGCCTTAGGGACTGATCCTGCCAAGTGTTTTGTTACTGGCAATCCCCGGTTGGATGCTTTCTATAATCAAGAACCGAAATTCAGCCGGCAGGAAGTCTGCCGTATGCTGGGATTAGGTCAAGATAAAAAAACCCTGCTTTTGGCTTCCGGCCTTTTTAGGAGTTTCCTTTCTTCCTATATGACTGGCGATGAAAACAATGTTATCATCTATGAACTTATAAGAATAATGAAAGAATTACCGCAATACCAACTAATTATCAAGTTACATCCTTATGAAAATGCGTTATTTTCCGAAGAGGTAGTTAAATATCTTAAGGTTAAAAATGTTTCTGTGGTCAAAAATTTCGATCTTTTATCCTTAATTAATTCCTGTGATCTGTTTGTTACCAAGCGTTCTTCTCTGGGGCTTAAGGCCATGGTTTTAGATAAACCCGTAATAGTAGTCAACTTTGAGAAGAGAAAAGAAATCAACCCCTACGTGCGTTCAGGGGTGGCCCTGGAAATAGATAACCCCCAAGATATGCTAAAAACCATAGTGGAGGCCCTGGAGAATCCGGAAATAATAAATAAGGCGAAAGTTAAATCCAGGATATTTATTCAAGATTATGCCTATAATATTGACGGCCTTTCTTCAGAGAGAGTCTTGAATTTTATTGAAGAAGCAGTATCGCATAGAACTTTTTCTAATCAATGACGGTAAAAAGACAATCCGAGAAGCTGGAGACAATAATCAAAGATACCACCAAATTTTCTTTGGCATCTTATCTGGCTAATATTTTTGATTTTTTCTCCGGCATAGTTACTCGGAGTATACTGGGGCCTTTGACCATGGGCGTATTCGCAGAGTTAATGCTAATATTTCAATACGCCAAATATTATCATCTAGGCACCTATGAAGCTCTGGATCGAGAAATCCCCTATTTTAATGGCAGGCAAGATTTCCATAGGGTTAAAGAGATCAAAGGAGTAGCCTTTAATTTTAGTTTTCTGATTTCAGTGATATTCGGTATTTCTTTAGTTATAATATCTAATTTTTTAAAAGACAATAAATTAATTTTCGGCCTGCGTTTTATAGCTATACTGGTCATGCTTCAGTCTATGGTTACCTTTTTTATAATC
>JACRHO010000053.1 GCA_016212045.1 Candidatus Omnitrophota bacterium
CCAGACCATGCGCACCGCTACTGGCCGGATGGCTGGGCCACTCAAGCCGCCGGTTAGCGTAGCCAGTTTTGGCTGGCGCGTTTGCGCATCAATACTCATGCCTACTAGTGTATTGATTAATGAAATCGCGTCAGAGCCTGCTTTTTCTGCGGCTACCGCTATCTCAGTAATATCTGTAACATTAGGAGATAATTTGGTAATCAGCGTCTTTCTCGTAACCTGGCGCACCCCCCTAACCACCTCGTAGGTGGAATGCGGGTCCTGACTGATTAGCTTTGAGCTTTTAATATTCGGACACGATATATTCAATTCTATAGCGGAAATTTCTTTGATCTTATCAATGCGCCGGGTAAGTGTAATAAATTCTTGCGGATTATCTTCTGAAGAGATACTCAAAATTATGGGCAGGCCGATTTTCTTTAAGTAAGGCAATTTTTCTTTGAGAAAAACATCGAGCCCCGGATTTTCTAATCCGATAGAATTAAGCATGCCTGCTGGCGTCTCGCAGGTGCGCGGCGGCGAGTTTCCTAGACGAGGCTTTAAGGTGATGGTCTTAGTCACAATTGCCCCTAACTTTCTCAAATCTAAAAAATCCGCAAACTCCTCAGCATAACCAAACGTTCCTGAGGCAACCATCACCGGATTTTTTAGCTTTAATTTACCTATATTAACTGCGAGTTTAGGCAGCATATTATTTTCCTATCATCATATTTAACGAAATTAAAAGTAAAAATACACCAAACAATCTCTTCAGCAGAAGATCCGGTAGATTCTGAATAAAATTTGCCCCAATATAGCCGCCGAGAAAAAATCCTGCGCAGATAAACGCCGCCACAGATACTTTAACATTACCGGCCTGCCAATACCTGATGGCTGCCAACAAGCCTATAGGCGGCACCATCGCCGCCAATGTCGTGCCTTGGGCCTGATGCTGGGTGAGGCCAAACAGAAATATCAATGCCGGGATGAGAATTGTTCCTCCGCCAATACCAAACATACCGCCGAATATTCCGGCTACTAAACCTAAAATAATATATAGTAATTGATTCATTCTTACCTCCTTAAAAACTGGGCTCAATGCACAAAATTTTATACTTCCAGAGGTTTTTTAATCCGCCTTGCATAAAACTTAAATTAGTCAGATACTTCATCTTACACCAGAACAAGAATTTACTCCTTGGCTCCATAGACAAATTCCATTTTACATATTGATAACCAAAATAAATAAACAATAAAAAAGATATCAGGGTAAAGACATTCCAGCGCAAGAATAGGCCCAAGATAAACAATAAACCAAACAGATGCGCCAGATGAAAATTGCCTAAATAAATAAATCCCCTGATTGGGAAAGGAATGATAAACGAGGGGCTGCCTTTTAAAAATTGCAGCACCATCTCCAGCCCATTTTTTTGCACATATTTATCAATCAAGGGAAGATGGGCCTGGCCATAAGCCACCCAAACTTTTCTTAAAGATTTTAAATCTGCCCGATGCATATGGTCAACCTTGGCCTTAGGCGCAAAATAAAATTTCCCACCCCGACTTCGGTGTTGGTAACTTAAATCCATGTCCTCACCCGTAGGCCTTTCCCAGAATTTGGCGCTGATCCCCTGCATTGCACTTTTTCTGTATGCTACATTACAGGTGCCAAAGAAATAGGCCTTATGTCCTCCAATATCAATGGGGTTTGGTTCTTTAGGAAAATCCGGATAGTAACCCTCCTGGATAAAACCGTAACGTGGCGAGACCATATTAAATCTAAAATGCTGGCACCAGGCTTCTACCAGATTATTGGGGTCAACTTTTAAGGTATAGACTTCGCCACCCACTGCCGCAATCTTTGGGTCACGGGCAAAATGTTTCAGCATTTCATTAACCCAATTTTTATCCGGCGCGCAATCTGCATCAGTAAAGAAAAGAAAATCTCCTTTAGCTACTGTCAAGGCTTGGTTGCGCGCAAATCCTGGCGAAGGACAATTGGGAATTTCCACTAACTTAATAAAAGGGTATTTTTTCTGCCAAGTTTTTATAATCTCGATAGTCCTGTCGCTTGAGCCGCCATCAGCAATCACCCACTCCCAAGAATCGCGAGGGTAATCTACATTGAGCAAGTATTCAAAGGTCTTCTCTATGGTGCGTTCAAAATTCTTCACCGGGATGATAATAGAGACAAAAGGCTTATCGGACATAAATGTCCTCCTTTTTATTCTACCCCCAGATTATTTCATCCGCGTTAAACACAGGTCCTTCTTTACAAACCCTTTTATAGCCTTGCTGCGTCTTCACCACGCAACCCAAACAGGCACCTATGCCACAAGCCATGTGTTCTTCTAAGGAAATTTGTGCCGGAATGTTATATTTTGTAGAAAGACGACTAATTTCTTTTAACATGGGGCGAGGGCCGCAGGCATAGAGCGTCTTGCGTTGTGCGCTGTGCGTTGTACGCAAAACTATTCTTAATAAATCTGTAACCTTGCCTTTAAAGCCCTCTGATCCGTCGTCGGTAGCAATTTTAACTACGCAACCTAATTTTTTAAATTCTTCTGCGCACAAAATTTGCTTCTTGGTCTTTGCGCCAATTAAAGTTAGGTATTTGGTGTTTGGTGTTTGGTGTTTGGTTTCCACTAACTTTTCTGCCAAAAAAAGAAGCGGTGCAACACCCATACCGCCGGCAACCAAAATAGGTATTAGGTCATAGGTGTTAGGTATTAGGTTAAAACCATTACCTAATGGGCCAATGACATCCAAATATTCACCGGTTTTGCGCTGCGATAAAATCTCAGTCCCCTTACCGAGAACTTCATATAAGATTTCTACTTTTGCACCATCAAGGCGGTAGATGCTAAACGGCCTTCTTAAAAGCGGCTCATTGCTATCGCCGACTTTAACCTCCAGAAACTGACCAGGTAAAGCCCGAGACGCTATCCGGGCAGATAACATTTTCATTTTAAAATAGTCTTGGTAGATCCTATGATTAAAAATAATTTTACTTTTTTCTTGAAAGGCCTTCTCTCTCATAAAGTAAGATAAAAATAATCACAAAAAACACGATGATCAAAAATAATTCTAATAATTCCTTCCAATATTCCTGATAACCAAATAATTGAACATCTTCCCAGGTTTCCGCTGCAATGATTACAGCTATCACGACAAGCAAAGAAATAAGCTCTTTCTTGATCCAGGACCATTTAAAAAATAGGTAATCCCCTAAATCCATTTTCAATAATCTGAAAATATTAGGAAAATACTTGGGCACGTCTTTTGAGTAAACGAGATATTCATCGCCGAATTGTTGAGATAATTTATTTTCTTCTTTATTAATTTGCGCGCTGTAAATGAGTAAAAAAACTAACAGAAATAAAAGGAATACCCACCATTTAAAAAGGACCAAAACTATTCCTACACCAATCAAAAAAGTTCCAAAATACATCGGATTACGCATTAGGCCATAAGGCCCATCTTTAATCAAAAGGCTGCCGTCAGCTGACTTCTCGGCCTTATATCCTCTTGCGGCAATCCGGAATAAAAAACCAAAAAAAACTATACTTATCCCCAAGGCATCTAAAAATTCATCTGCGGCTTCATGTTTCCATTGGGGAAATAAAAATTTGGAGAGTAAAATAGAAATAGCGACTGCTAGAAAAATTAGAAAGCCTTGAATTTTGATGCGCCTTTTCATTTTACTTTTGACACCTCGGACAAAAATAAGTGCCCCTACCGCCTAGATCAATCCTTCTAATTGGCGTCTTGCATACGATACAGGATTTACCTTCTCGGTCATAGACCTTATGATATTTTACATAATCCCCGGGCTGACCGGATAATTGCACATACTGGTCTACAGAAGAGCCTTTGTGCTGGATGGCCTCAGCTAAAGTATCTTTTGTCTCTTTAAAAAGTAGTTCTTTTTCTTTTTGCGATAAACTGCAAGCGGGTCTTTCAGGATGAATTCTGGCTCTGAAAAGCGCCTCGGCTGCATAGAGATTGCCTATACCGGAAATAAAGGTCTGATTCATTAAGAGAGGTTTTATCTTAGTCTTTTTAGCCGCGAGCATCTCTTTAAATTTTTCTATCTTGATATCGAATGGCTCAGGGCCTAATCCTCGAATAAATTTTAAAGAATGCCAATCATCCAAAAGCCGCAATTCTGCGAACAATCTTTGGTCATTGAAATCTAAAATTTTGCCATCGGATAAACAAAAACTCACCCGGCTCTTCTTGCCCTCACCGGGATAAATTAATTGTCCCGTCATCTTTAAATGGATAACCAAAGATTTGCCGTTAGATAACTCTAAAATCAAAACCTTGGCCTGGCGCAAGATATTTTTGATGTCTGCGCCAGAGAGCCCTTTTTTAAATTTTTCTATTGACGGCTCCCTGATCACCTTGGGGTGATGCACGCAGACCTCAGTAATCCTCTTGCCCAAAACCGCCTTTTCTAACTCGCGCTTTATCGTCTCTACTTCTGGTAGTTCTGGCAATTTCCCCTCCCAACCCCATTCCACCTCGTAGGTGGAAAAATGGTAACCCAGACTTCCCGCGAGCGTGGGCCGTCGCCTTCGCAAAAATATATTCCCTGCCAGGTGCCGAAAGCGAGCTCCCCATCCTGAATAAAAATAGTTAAGGACGAACCAAAGAGCGATGACTTAATATGGCTATCCGCATTGCCTTCACTATGAGAATAACCTGCGCCTGCAGGCACAAGTTTATTTAAGGTATTAATGATATCCCACCTGACTGAAGGGTCAGCATTCTCATTAATGGTTAAACCAGCAGTGGTGTGCGGGCAAAAGAGAAAGCAGATGCCGTCTTTAATTTTACTTTTTGCTACTACACTTTGTATTTTATCGGTGATATCCAACAAATCAATGCGCTGAGATGTTCTTATGCTTATCTTTTCCATTTTTAGTTTTTAGTTTTTCCTGCCTGCCGGACAGGCAGGGGTTTTTAATTTCCTTATGGTATTGCTGTAACGACTTCACGCCTAATGCCTTCTTGACCAGCGCCTCCATGCCATTTACTGTAGCCTGCGCGCCAGAGATAGTGGTGGTATAAGGTATCTTATAGAGAATCACCTGGGAGCGAATTTTAATCTCATCCTCCCGCGGGATGCGGCCTGACGGCGTATTAATCACTAATTGGATTTTTCCATCCTTCATTAAATCCAGAAGGTTCGGCCGGCCTTCGGCAATCTTATTCAGGACCTTAACTTTCAGGCCATTTTTTTCTAAGGCCGCGGCAGTGCCAGTGGTAGCATAAATATGAAATCCCAGATCCTCTAGTTTCTTGGCAATAAAGACCACTGAGCGCTTGTCTTTATCCCTTACTGAAATAAAGACATTGCCTTTTTTGGGCAGATTCTGTCCAGCAGCTAACTGGCTTTTAATGTAGGCCCGGCCAAAATCCTCATCCACGCCCATCACCTCGCCGGTAGATTTCATCTCCGGACCTAAAATCACATCCACGCCCGGGAAACGATTAAAGGGAAAAACCGACTCCTTGACTGAAGTATATTTGGGAATAATCTCTTTAGTAAAATTTAGGTCTTTGAGTTTTTTACCCAACATAATTTTGGTTGCCAGTTTTGCCAGAGGAACGCCGATGGCCTTGGAGACAAAAGGCACAGTCCGGGAGGCCCGCGGGTTAACCTCCAGCACATAAACTTTTTCGTCTTTGACTGCATACTGCACATTCATCAGACCCTTCACATTCAAGTCCCTGGCCATCTGATAAGTTGCCTCTCTAATTTTATTTAATATCTCTGCGGATAAAGTATATGCCGGAAGCGCCATGGCTGAATCACCGGAATGAATCCCGGCCTCTTCAATATGCTCCATAATCCCGCCGATACAGAAGGTCTCTGCGTCGCCGATTAAATCCACATCCACTTCAATAGCGTCTTCTAAGAATTTATCAATTAACACCGGGTGCTCGCCGGAAACCTCGGCGGCCTCTTTGATAAATTTCTCCAAAGTCTGCTCGTCATAAACAATCTCCATTGCCCGTCCGCCTAAAACATAAGAGGGCCGCACTAATACTGGATAGCCGATTTTTTTGGCCACTTCTTTTGCCTCGGCAAAAGTAAATGCCGTCCCATTATCCGGCTGCAGCAGATCTAGTTTATGCAACATCTGCTTAAAGCGTTTTCTGTCCTCGGCAATATCAATGCTCTCTGCGCTTGTCCCTAAGATATTGACACCGGCCTCGCGCAAGGAAACGGCTAAGTTCAAGGGTGTCTGGCCGCCAAACTGCACAATCACTCCTATGGGTTTCTCCAAATCAATAATGTGCAATATATCTTCCAAGGTTAGTGGCTCAAAATATAATCTATCCGAAGTGTCATAGTCGGTAGAGACGGTCTCGGGATTACAATTGACCATAATGCTGTCAATGCCCTCCTCTTTTAAGGCGTAGGCCGCATGGCAGCAGCAGTAATCAAATTCAATGCCCTGGCCAATCCGGTTTGGCCCGCCGCCTAAAATCACGACCTTTTTATTTTTACTGACCCTTGCCTCATCTTGGGTCTCATAAGTAGAATAGAAATAGGGCTGCCGAGCGCTAAATTCTCCAGCGCAGGTATCCACGAGTTTGTAAACCGGCTTGAGATTATGTTTTTTTCTAAACTCGCGCACCTTGTCTTCTTTAGTGGCCAATAAATACGCCAGCTGCCGGTCAGAGAAACCGTCTTTTTTGGCCTGCTCTAATAAAGTAATGGAAATTTTTATTTCCCCATTATTATCTCTATGCTTTTTGATTTCTTCTTCTGTCTCTACTAACTCTTTTAAATTATCAATAAACCAGCGGTCAATCTTGGAGAGCGCATAAATTTCATCTACAGTTAGCCCCGCCTTCAGCCCATAACGAATATAAAATAATCTCTCATCGTTAGGAATGCGGATTTTATCTTTGATTAACTTCAGCAGACCGTTCTCTGGTTTTTTGAGCATCTCATCGGTAATTTTATCTTTTCCGTCGGCGCCAAAGCCAAAACGCGAGATTTCAATGGAACGAATCCCCTTCTGCAGCGCCTCTTTAAAATTCCTGCCAATGGACATTGCCTCGCCTACCGCCTTCATAGAAGTATTAATGACGCGCTCTGCCCGGGGAAACTTCTCAAAGGTGAACCGGCAGATTTTAAAGACGCAGTAATCCACTGTGGGTTCAAAAAACGAAGTGGTCTTGCCAGTAATCTGATTCATCACCTCTGGCAGGGTTAAGCCCACGGCTAATTTTGTGGCCACCCGGGCAATGGGAAATCCCGTGGCTTTTGAAGCTAAAGCTGACGAACGGGAAAGCCGCGGATTAACCTCAATAATCACAATGTGGCCATTAGCGGGATCTTGGGCAAACTGGATATTTGCTCCGCCGCCAGTAATCCCTACCCGCCGGATAATTTTTTTAGAGAGATGAACAAAGTTGTTGTATTCCTCTTGCGTCAAGGTCTGCGCCGGCGCCACCACAATGCTATCGCCAGTATGCACGCCCATCGGGTCAACATTCTCCATAGAGGTAATCATAATCACGTTGTCTACGCAGTCGCGCATCACCTCAAATTCAATCTCCTTCCAGCCCAAAACTGACTGCTCCACTAAAACCTGCTGCACCGGACTTGTCTCTAAACCCTTGGTGAGAAATTTTTCCAGTTCTTCTTTATTGTAAGCAATGGAACCGCCGCTTCCGCCTAAGCAATACGCTGGCCGCAAAATCAAAGGAAAGCCGATACCCAGACCGATCTTCATCCCTTCTGCTAAATTCGTGGCAATCCCGCTTTTCGGCACATCCACGCCAATCTCCTGCATGGCCTTTTTAAAGAGTTCGCGGTCTTCGGCGCAAGAGATGGCTTCTACTGGCGCGCCAATGGATTCTACGCCATATTTTTTCAGGATACCTTCTTTCATCAAAAAGAAGGCCAAATTTAATCCGGTCTGTCCGCCTAAGGTAGGAAGAATGGCATCGGGCCGCTCTTTAGCAATAATTTTAGTCACCATCTCTACGCTCAGCGGCTCAATATAGGTAACATTCGCCATCCCCGGGTCAGTCATAATCGTCGCCGGGTTAGAATTGACCAAAATAGTAAAATAACCTTCCTCTCTTAAGGCCTTGCAGGCCTGAGAACCAGAATAATCAAATTCACAGGCCTGTCCGATAATAATCGGGCCTGAGCCAATCATCAGCACTTTTTTGATGTCTTTACGTCGGGGCATCGCTCTTCCTCCTTAAAGAATTTTCATAAATTTTTTCAATATACTATTGACCTCATTAAAACCGGGGCTAATCGGCAGATACTGCACGCCGATAATTTTGAGTTTCTTGCTCTCCATTTCTTCCACGGAGCGATCATTCAAATTATAGCCGGTAATCTTTACCGCTTTTATCTTGCTCAGAGAATCAGCATCAACTACATAAGAATGATTCTGCACGGTAATCTCGCCTTTATAGGAACTGGGGTTATAGACAGGGTAATTTACTCCGCGATGGCCTAACTTCAACTTATTTATTTTTGCGCCCAAGGCATGAGCCAATACCTGATGACCGCCAGATATCCCCAAAATAGGCAATCTACCGAGCAGACCTTTGATATTTTCGCTGACTTCTCTTAAGCCGCTGTCCTCTTCTGGGCCGCCAGAGATAATCAAGCCGTCGGGATTCTGATGCAAAATCTCTTTGGCCTTGCTCTGAAATGGCAGCAGGGTAATCGCTAACCCTAAAGTTTCTAATTGCCTTAAGATACTGTTAGTAATTCCTAAATCCAAAATAGCAATTTTCTTTTTTGCCTTTTTTTTGCCCAAGTGCTCTATCCTGTCTATGGAAATCTTAGGTAACAGACTTGGGGATTTCTGCTTACGAAATTTTTCTATTTTGGCTAACAAGTCTTTCGCCTGAAGGCACTCCGTAGAAATAATCCCCCGCATCTGGCCTTTCTGCCGCAAATGCACTGCCAGGGTGCGCGTATCCACATTATATAAGGTAAGGAGCTTGTGCCTTTTGACAAAAGCCGCAAAACTTTCTTTGGCCTGCCAGTTGGAAAAGATGCGCGATTTTTCCTTAATCACCAGGCCGCTCGGCCAGACCTGCTTTGATTCATTAAATTTGGGAGCGCAGCCATAATTGCCGATTAAAGGATAAGTCAAGACCAG
>JACRHO010000050.1 GCA_016212045.1 Candidatus Omnitrophota bacterium
ATCTGGGCTGCTACTAATGATGGCCTGCCGGATTTTTCTACCAATATCAGTCTTGACGGGTATATTCTGCAAGTTAGGGTTGCTAGAACTTAAGCGCCCTGTCTCTGTCGCTGCCTGGTTAAAAGACGTATGAATCCTGCCGGTATTTTTATCCACTAAATCCGGCAGGGCGTCTATATAGGTAGATTTAAGCTTGGTTAGCTGGCGGTATTCTAATAGCAATTGGGGCAATTTATGCTTCTTGGCCAGATTCCTTAGTACCTCTTCGTCTGTAGACGGACCGGTCTTACTTCTTTTGACCACGGGTAATTTTAATCTCTCAAATAATATATCGCGCAATTGTTTGGGCGAATTAATATTAAATTCTGTGCCGCTCATTTCGTAAATCTGCTCAATCAATTTTATCAATCTTTTCTCTAAATCCTGGGAAAGTTCTCTTAAAAGTTTTAAATCTAACTTTATGCCGTTTAATTCCATCTCAGCCAAGACAGAGGATAAGGGCATTTCTATCTCTCTAAAGAGATTAAATAACGACTTTTTACGCAATTCCTCCTCTAATAGTGGCTTTAATTTCAAGATTAAATCTACTGCCCGCGCATTGCTTAGAGGCCCTGAGCCTGACATAACTTTTAAGAATTCCCAGGCCAAATTATCCAGGGCGTAATCAGAGCTAGAAGGATTAATTAGATACGCGGCAATCATCGCATCAAAATAAAGTCCCTCTAACGCGATATTATCCTTTGCCAGAGACACCTTTATTTTCTTCAGGTTGTGGCCAACTTTTTTTACCTCAGGGCAAGCCAAAATGCCCCTGATATTATCTTTAAATTCGGAAATCCTAAAAAATTTATCCTTTGCCCCGTTAGAAATCTTGTTAAATCCATCTGTGCGAATGATATTTCTAACGGGGTTTGCATAAAAAACCAAATCTTGCTTTGATTGTCCGCATAAGAATAGCTCATCAGCAGGTCCGAGTAAATCTGTCAGGTCATTATCTTCTATCTCTTCTATTTTTATTTCGCTTTGCTGTTCCTCATCGGCAGGCAAATCCTTTAACAATTTTTTAAACTCAAGGCGGTTAAATAGACGGTACAATTCTTTTACATCGGGCTCGCCTATCTTTAATTTCTCCAGCTCAAAATCTATATCTAATTTTTTATCTAAAACCGCCAGCTCACGGCTTAACTTTATCTGCTCAATATTATCGTTTATTGCTTTCTTGATTTTTTCCTGTTTTATCTTATCGGTATTATTCAATAATTTATCCAGTGAACCAAATTCCTTGATTAGCTCTACCGCCGTCTTCTCGCCTATGCCCGGGACACCGGGAATATTATCCACATCATCTCCCATCAGGGCGATAATATCAGGCAGATCCTCTGGCCGCACGCCAAAACGTTCTGCTACCTGTTTTGCATCATACAGTAAGCCGTCTTCCCGATAAGGATTAAATACATCTGTATTATCATCAATTAACTGCAGGATATCCTTATCTGAACTGATAATAGTTGTAGATATCTTATGGGTCTTGGCCTTTGCGCTTAAAGTGGCAATGATATCATCGGCCTCATAACCTTTCAGTTCATAAATGGCGATCCCCTGGGCAGAAATTATCTCTTTAATATAAGGGATCTGAGCAGTGAGACCCTCGGGCATAGGTGGACGCTGAATCTTATATTCGGCGAATTTCTTCTGCCTAAAGGTATCCCTGGAGACATCAAAACAGGCGGCCAGGTATTCGGGTTTATTCTCTTTTAAAATTTTATTGAGCATTGTAACAAATCCGTAGATAGCATTAGTAGGCTGTCCAAAGGACGTGGTAAGCCCTTTCAGCGCATAAAATGCACGATAACAAAATGCCGTGGCATCAATTAAATATAGGTGCTGCTTACCCATTACTGATTATGCATGGAAATTAATTTTTGGTAGGGAAATGAGCGACCCTCTATTTGGACAATAGTCTTAATTTGACCTTATCAATGAATTCGTCGATATCTTTGTTGTCAGGGTCTAATTGCTTGGCATCGATTGCCTGTCTTAAGGCAGCGAGCTCTTGACCTTTCTGATAGTCTAATTTTGCCTTCTGGAAATAATCTTTGGCTTGCTCTTTATCGTCTTGTTTCTGCAGTGTCTTCTGTGCGGCGACCTCCTTGATAAAATCAACTGTTTCCTGTTCCCGAGACAATTCAATGCTCTTCTGGCCTGTTACCAGCTGAATATCTTCCAACCGCTTTTTTGCCCTCTGCGTCCAAGGGTCATCCCATGAGCCTAAATCCGCCCGCTTTGCCCAATAAAAAGCAGCCGTTTCAAGGTCGCGTTTATTTTCATATAGCAAGGCAAGATTCGAATAGGCACTTGAATATTTAGGGTCGATTCTAATCGCCTGCAGGTAGCTATTCTCTGCGCGCTGGATATCGCCATTGGTCTCATAAAGTATGCCTAAATCATTATGCACAACTGCATATGCGGGATCTAAATCAATTGCCTTCTGATAAAAACTCATTGCCCCCGCTAAATTTCCCAATCGCTGTAATTCTAAACCGTTATTACGGTATTCGCGCGCCTGCTTTTCTAAAACAGTCAAATTCTCTTCAGATTCTTTTGGCGAAGTAGCTGAGGTGGACTCTTTGAAAATTACAGTTCCCTTTTTAGTCTCGGGAATCGCCTCGGACTGGATATACCCGCGATTGCCGGCCTGAGGCTCGCTTGTTCCTTGAGCAAAGACAAAAGTGCTTATGCTTAAAAAGGAGAATATGACTATGATTTTTATAATATTTTGTGGGGGAGAATTTTGCATATATTGTGATATATTATATACCTTCAAATCAGGCGGTCAAGAGAAAAATATCAAAACCTAAGCAAGGATTATTTCGCGCTTTTGCTTTGAAGCGTATCCCTTAGGCTGCTGAATTGGGTTTAAGTTTATATGTTTTATAAGCCCAAAGACCCAAAGATTAAGGCTGCGTTCGTTCTTAAAGTAGCCCTGAATCTTAATGCGCCTGCGTATC
>JACRHO010000051.1 GCA_016212045.1 Candidatus Omnitrophota bacterium
ACAATCAGGCGGATATAGGCATCTTTTAAATTATTTTTTTTGAGCGTAGTAATGACTGCGCGGATTAATTCCTCTTTGTCCAGCGGGATTTTTAACATAATGCTGTGCGCGGATTCAAAGAGCCGCTCAATATGCTCCTTTAATTTAAAAACCAAGCGGTTATAAGAGCGGATGCCCTCAAAGACACCGTCGCCGTACAAAAGCCCGTGGTCAAACACGGAAATCTTTGCCTCGCTCTTTTCATAAAATTTCCCGTTAATATAAACTTTCATCACTTACCTCCGTTTTAATTTAATAATCTCCCGTCTCTTAAATGGATTATCCTGTCTGCTGCGCTGGCAATGTCGTTATCATGCGTGACCAAGACAATCGTAGTTTTTTCCTGCTGATGCAATTCTTTTAAGAGGGCTAAAATATTTTTTCCGCTCTCTGAATCTAAATTTCCCGTTGGCTCATCACAGAGCAAGACCTGCGGCTGATTGATTAAGGCCCGGGCAATGGCTACCCGCTGCTGTTCGCCTCCGGATAACTGCGCAGGCCGATGCCCTAGACGCTGCGATAAACCCAGCCGTGCTAACAATGTTTTAGCATAGTCAATAATTTTTCTCTTCTCCCACCAGTTTTTTAAAAGCGCAGGCAGCGCGACATTCTCCAGGGCGTTAAATTCTGGCAGGAGATGATAAAATTGAAAGACAAAGCCTATTTTTCTATTACGGAACTCCGCGCGCTGGCTTTCATTAAGACGATAAATATTTTCCTCGGCAAAGAAAATTTCTCCCTTACTGGGAAAATCCAATCCGCCTAAGATATGTAAGAGCGTGGATTTGCCTGCGCCGGATGGACCCTGAATGGCTAAAAATTCAGATTTCTCGACCTCTAAATCTATGCCCTTTAATACCTCTAATAAATCTGCGCCGTTCTGATAATTCTTGCCTAAACCTTTTATTTTAATCATAGAATTATTCATGCCGGATGGCCTCATTAGGATTAATTTTAGCGGCATAATAAGCCGGATAAATACTCGCCAAGAGGCTAATCCCCAAAGCGCAAAGGACAATAAGTGTAATATCTGCAGTATTTATCTGCGTAGGGATGCGCTCAAAATAATATATCTCCGCAGGGATAAGCGGCCGGCCAATGAGCCCGGAGATAAAATCAATGATTCTGTTCAAGGAAGAACTCAAACCCACTCCTAAAATTATCCCCAAGATAATTCCGCTAATCCCTAAACTCAAACCCTGAAAGATAAATATAGAGAGTATGCTTTTGGTCTTAGCGCCCACTGCCCGCAGGATGCCGATATCGCGGATTTTACTCATCACTGACATAATCAAGGTGCTGATAATCCCGAATGCTGCCACCACGGTCGTCATCGTCACCACAATAAACATCACAATCTTTTCCAATTTTAAGGCCTGCAGGAAATTGCGGTTGGCATCTACCCAGGTCCTGATTTCATACGCGCCATAATTGCCTAAGTTCTGGTAGATTTCGCTTTTCATCTCGTCCACACGGTAGAGGTCATCCACCTTGACGGCAACGCCGCTAGTGCGATTCGTTAATTGAAAAAAATCCTGCGCGCCTTTAATGTTTGTCATCACTAAACCTGCGTCATAAAGATACATCCCGCTATTAAAAAGCCCCTGCACGATAAACTCTGTAGGTTTTAAGGTCACTGGTGAAATTAAAGTAATTTTATCGCCCAGACCCAGGCCCAGCCGCAAGGCGAGTTCCTCTCCTAAAATAACTCCATTATCAGCCAGTTCTAAACTTCCCTTTTTAATATACTCTTTAATCTTGCTAACCTCTGGTTGCAGTTTCGGGTCAATGCCGCGCATCTCTACGCCTAAAATATGCGCGCCTTGCTTGATAAAGGCCTGTCCGGCAATAAAGGGAGCTCCAGCCAAGACGTGCGGTATAGTCTTTAATTTATCTATCAACACATAAGGCTCGCTACTGCCGCCATAAAATTCTAAGGAGAGATGGGCATTAGTCCCGACCATCTTATCCTGCAGATAATTATCAAAGCCGCTCATCACGGCAATCACCACAATCAGCACCATCACCCCAATGGCAATCCCAATAACCGAAATGAGCGCAGTCAAAGAGACGATTCTTTCCTTTTGGGGCGACTTTAAATAACGCTTGCTAATCCAGAATTCGCAGAACATAATTTATTTCTCAAAAGGCCGCAGCAAAGGAAATAAAATCACGTCGCGTATTGACGGCTGATTGCTTAAAAGCATCACTAACCTATCTATGCCGATGCCTAATCCGCCGGCTGGCGGCATGCCGTGCTCTAATGCCAGGCAATAATCCTCATCCAGGTTTTTTTTCTCATCCGCCTTTAAATCTTTGAGCTCGCTCTCAAAACGTTCTTTTTGCTCAAGTGGGTCATTTAATTCTGAGTAGGCATTAGCCACCTCAATGCCGGCAATATAAAGTTCAAATCTCTCGGAAAGTAAGGGATTATCTTTCTTGGTCCTGGCCAGGGGGCAGAACTCGGTAAAATAATCAGTGACAAAGGTCGGGTTAGCAGACATCTCTTGCTCCAGGATTTCTTCAATTACCTTGGCCACCTGCGAGCGCGTCAGCCGCTTGGCCTCTTTAGCAAAACCTTTGGCTTGCAATTTTTTCAGCATTAGTTCTATTTCTTCTCCGGGTAAAATCCCAAATTTTTCTTTGACCATCTCCGCAAAAGAACACCTCTTCCAAGGAAGAGCTAAATTTACATTCTTACCCTGATAAACAAACTCGGCTTTCCCTAAAGTATCCTTAGCCGCCTGAACGATTAAGCCCTCAGCCAACTGCATCATATCTTCGTAATTGGCATAGGCAGCATAGGCCTCAAGCATAGTAAACTCCGGGTTATGCCGCTGAGAAACCCCTTCATTACGGAAGCTGCGGTTTATCTCATAGACCTTATCCAAGCCGCCGACCAAAAGGCGCTTCAGATATAACTCCGGGGCAATGCGCAGATATAAATCCAGGTCATATTCATTGTGATGCGTCTTAAAGGGCCGGCCAGCTGCCCCGCCCGGTATAGAATGCATCATCGGAGTTTCTACTTCTAAAAACTTCTGCCCATCTAAAAAGTCCCGGATAGAGCGAATAATTTTAGCGCGCAACAGAAATACCTCTTTTACCTCGGGATTAGCAATTAAATCCAGATAACGCTGGCGATAGCGCGCATCAATGTCTTTTAGGCCGTGCCATTTTTCCGGCAGGGGCCTTAAGGCCTTGGCTAAAACCTGAAAATCCTCTACTTTAAGCGTCGGCTCACCAGTATGCGTCTTAAAAAGTTCACCTTTTACCTGAATAATATCGGCAATATCTAAGTCCTCTAGCAGATTGAATTTCTCCTCAGCGACGATATCTTTTTTTACATAAAGTTGGATCTTGCCAGTAGCATCCCTTAAATCCAGGAAACTTGCCTTGCCGTGCTGGCGCTTGGCCAGAATCCGGCCGCTTAAAGAGACGGATTTACCTTCTTGAAAATCGCTTAAGACCTCGCCGATTTCCGTGCGCTCCAGGCGCGGAGACTGATAAATCGGCAGGCCCTTGGCCTTTAAGGAGGCTAATTTCTGCCTCCTCTCTCGGATAATCTCGTTTAATTCCATAGTTTTTTAATTATATAGTATAATTGAAGTTATGTCAATTTAAAAAGAAAACCCTGCTTCCACCTACGAGGTGGAATAGGTAAAAAGAAATCCCGCACCTTAACGGCTGCGGGATCAGCATTTTTATTTTTAGAAAGGATTAACTAAACTTTATACTCTGAAAGCTGTTTGATGCGCTTGAGCATATTCGGATGGGTGCTTAAGGCCTCCAGTAACCTATCTCCGAAACCCAAACGCACTGTCTTATTCCTTAATTGGTTTAATTCATTCGGGTCAATGGTTCCGCTTTTATCTAAATCCAATTGCTGCAATTCTCTGATCTCATTCATGGCCTGCGACGGGTCATTGATAAAAAATGCCTTTAAGCCCTCTACCTCTTTTAAGGACTCTTTATCCATCCGCGCCGAGCCATAGACAAGTTTATATAGGCTGGAGGCGAGTGCCGACGGCGTATTGCCCAATAATACTGAGCCTTTATCGGCAAAATACTCTCGGATGCGCGAGGCATAAAGCACTAATAAATTAGTAATGAAGTAGAAAATAAAAGCCACCAGGCCCACTAACGCAGTATTACCTCCTCTTTCATCGCGCCGGCGGCCAAAGAATAAAAACTGCCAGGCAATGCGGTACATAATCATCGGTATCACTGAAAGCAGGGTAATCGTTAAGACATCGCGGTTCTTCAAATGGCTTAACTCATGGCCTAAGACTGCCCGGAGTTCATCTTCATTCAATAAGCGCATAATCCCCTCGGTCACGCAGACCCGTCCGTCTTTTAAGCCGCGGCCAAAGGCAAAGGCATTGGGAAT
>JACRHO010000004.1 GCA_016212045.1 Candidatus Omnitrophota bacterium
GATAAGTATAATATTTTCTCGTCTGGTGCGGTAGAGCGTATCCACCTCTACCCCTTCCAAAAAGACAAAATCCTGGACCTTGTGTCCAGCAAGGTCGCAGGACTTCACTCCGAAAATAACCGTCTTATTTACCTCAACTACAGTTTTTTGGGAAGTAAAATATTCAGAGACGCATTCTTTAGGATGGGTAAAAAAGGATTTTAGCGGCTCAACGCAGCGGTAGGGATTAAAAATAAGGTCTGCTGCGCCAGAAAACTCCTGGTAAGAATAGTCTGTCTCTTTGGTAAAATTCGGCCCTTTGAGCTGGGGCGTAAAGACAGTATGATTTTGCGCCAGTTGCTTGATAAAGGCGTTTAACTTATCAGTCTCAATGTAAAATGTCTTTTGCACTGAATTTTCTTATTTTCCGGGGTTTGCTTCTGGTAGGTTACGAAGCCTTTTTAAAATACTATATTTACTCTGGGCTGTCAAGCAAAAAAAATCCCCTACCCCTATCCCACCTACGAGGTGGAAGGGGGTTGGCTGGGTGGAGAGAGCCGCTCTTTGACCAAGTCGCTGACTAACTTCCCGTCTGCGCGGCCACCAATCTTGACACTAGCCTCCTTCATTACCTTGCCCATATCCTGTATCCCCGCGGCACCGGTTGAGGATATGACCTCCTCAATAATCTGCTTAATCTCCTCTACTGAGAGCTCCGGGGGCAGGTATGTCTTTAAAATTTCTAACTCTCTAGTTTCTTTATCTGCCAGGTCTAAGCGGCTGCCCTGCTTAAACTGCTCAATGGAATCCTGGCGCTGTTTAATCTGTTTTCGGATAACAGAGATAACCTCGTTATCATCAAGGATCTTTTTCTTCTTGGCCATAGCCACATTAATCAATTCTGCGCGCAGGAAACTCAAGGCCGAACTCTTCAGTTTATCCCGGCTCTTCATCGCCTCTTTATAATCATTTAAGATTTTTTCTTCTAACATAATACCCCCTTAACCTCATCCCACCTACGCGGTGTGGTGGGGTTGCGGTTCCTAAAATAATACGCACTTTCTAAATCTTCTTAACCTATTATCTAAATCCCTTAAATTAATTCTAGAGGTCCTCTCTACCCCAAAGCCCTCTACATTAAAAGAGGCAGCCACTGTCCCGTAGGCAAGGGCTTTTTTAAGACTGACTTGATTTATCTTTTTCACCCGGCTTAAATAGCCCATAAATCCACCGGCAAAGGTATCCCCTGCGCCAGTGGGGTCAACCACGCGCAGGACCGGATATGCCGGCAGGGCAAAAATAAATTTATCGCTATAAAAAAGCACTCCGTGCTCGCCTTTTTTAATCAGAATCATCCGGGGACCGCGGCTAAAGAGATATTGCGCGGCTTTAATTAAGTTAGTCTCCCCTGATATGCTCCTTGCCTCCTGGTCATTGGCGACATAGATATCAACTTTTTTTAATAACTGCAATAATGAACGGCACTTGTGGTGAATCCAGTAATTCATACTGTCTAAAGCCACTAACTTCGGCGCCTGCATATGCTCCAAGAGGTGCCGTTGGATATCCGGGTCAACATTCGCCAAGAATATATTCTCTATCTTCTTCTCTTCTTCGGAAATAACCGGCCGAAATGCCGAAAGCACACCCAGCTCGGTATTCAGGGTCAGCGCGGTATTAAGGTCCCCCTTGTATTCCCCCTCCCATTTAAAGGTCCTGCCGCTATCTTTGATTAAAGAAGTAAGGACAATGCCTTTTTGCCGCAGGAAATCAATATATTTTTGCGGAAAGTCGCTTCCGATAATTGCCACCAGATTCACCTGGGTAAATATCCGGGCGCTCATGGCAAAATGCACAGCTGAGCCGCCCAGCATATGTCTTCTCTTGCCAAAAGGCGTCCTAACGGTATCCAAGGCTACTGTGCCTAAAACCACTATACTCACCCCGTTACACACCCGCCTCTCTGCCCAGTTACCACACAACAGTGTGTAACGGGGCTCATTTAATAAATATTAAAGTAATTATCGCCATTATAATACAATAATACCCGAAATAATGCAATTTTCCCCGGCGTAAGATTATCTTCAATAGGCAAAGCGACAGTATCCCCGTCGCAAAACTAAAAAGAAATCCCAAAATAAAATTCTGGGGTTCTATTTGCAAACTAAAATTAATTTTTTTTGCTTCTAAAACGGCTGCTCCCAATATCGCCGGTATAGAAGCCAAAAAAGAAAATTTAAAACTGGTCTCCCAGTCCACCCGACGGAATAAAAGCGTAGAAATGGTCATCCCTGAACGCGAGATGCCCGGGATGATGCTTGCGCCTTGCGCAAACCCTAAGGCTAGGGCATCGGTAATACCTAACATATTCCTTTTGGGACGCACGAATCTATGGGTAAGAATAAGGATGATACCAGTAAAAATTAATGCCACAGCCACTAATTTAGGCGAGAGAAATAATCTTTCAAAAAAATCCTTTCCAGAGATGCCGATAATCCCGGTGATAACGGTGACAACAATAATGAAAAATAATAATTTAGTATCGCGCAAGGCCTTTAAAATATCTTTAAAGAAAAATACAATTAAGGCCAAGGTTGTGCCTAAATGTAAAACGACAGAGACAACCAGCTCCTCTCCGCCAATGCCTAAAAGCCGCTGGCTAATCACTAGGTGGCCTGAGCTACTCACCGGGAAAAATTCTGTCAAGCCTTGGATAATCCCTAAGATGATGTAGTTTAACATGCTAATTTCAACACCTCTTTTCTTAAACCCTTGGCAATCGCCTCATAATCATCAGCAGACTCTGCGTCTTTGCCTTCTCTTAACAATTCTTTTAGAGAAACAGGCCGGCCAAAAATAACCTTGATAGGATAAAGGCGCGGGGTGCGCACTCCCCTTGGCCAGGAATAATGCGAACCTTTAATATATACCGGCACCACCGGAATCTCCAATTCTTTAATTAAAATCCCCGCCCCTTTTTTAAATTCGCCTAAATTCTCATCAATGGAACGCCGGCCCTCCGGGAAAAAGCAGACTATTCTATGTTGCTTAAGCACAAAAGAAATTGCCTGCATAGTCTCTGTCAGATGCACATTGGCGTCAATAGGAATGAGGCGGGCAATTTTTATCGCCCAGCTGACTGCCGGGCTTTCAAAAATTTCGCTGTAACCGATAAAAAAGGTCTTTAAGGCAATTTTTAAAGGCAGGCTGCTAGAAACAAACAAGCCGTCCAAGTAACTGGCGTGGTTAGGGCAGATGATATATGGCCCATCTTGCGGCAGCGATTCTTTTCCTTTTATGCTTAATCTCCAGAAGATTCTAAACATAAATAAAATAGCACTCTTAAATATTGCCACAAAAAGAATCTCTAAAAGGCTGGGTCTAAGTTTAATTCTCTTCACTATCGCCTCTGGCGGTGGCTCCTTTAATATCTGAGCCCAGGTCTTCTGCTCTCCCTTCGCCTCCTTCAGGCTGGGAGTAGCGATCGTCAAGTCCTGTAATTTTGTGATGACTTCCCTAACGGTAGATATGCTAAAGAGGGCTTCGTCAGGAATCTTTAAATTTAGCAGTGCCTCCAGACCCAGGCCTAATTGGACGCGGGTCAAAGAATCCACTCCTAAATCTATCTCTAAGTGGCTATCCAAAGATACTGGTTTTTTTAATTCCCGAAAAAGATAATACATCACTTTTTCGGCGAGCTCTTTATTTAAGGTTCCTAAATCTTCTGGCTTTAGTTCTTGTGTTTTGGGTTCCGGTTGGGGGGCTTCCTCTTGCAGGTATTGCTGCCTGACTTGATATCTTTTAATCTTTTTTAAAGCCGTGCGCGGAAGCTCTTCTTTGATAACGGTAAAACCCATGATGTGTTTATAGCTGGGGAGGTTTCGGCTTAAATTCTCCAGTTCCCAGCGCAGTTTTCCGCGGATATCGCTTTCATTCCTCTGGCGGAAATATTCTAAATTCGGCACAATCACCGCAGATAAGGATTCTATTGGCCGGCCGAATCTCTCTTCTTTTCTGGAGACTATACAAATCTCTTTGATATAGGGGCACTGGCTATAATACTCCTCCAACTCCTCAGGATAAATATTTTTTCCGGAACTTAAGACAATCACTTCTTTTTGCCTGCCCACAAGATAGAGATAACCCTCTTTATCCAGATAACCTAAATCGCCGGAATAAAACCAGCCATCCTTAATTACCTGAGCAGTCAAATCCTCGCGCTTAAAATATCCCGGCATGACATTGGGGCCTTTGATTAAAACTTCTCCGATGCCGGATTTATCCGGATTGAGTATTTTTATTTCTACTTCGGGGATGGGCTTTCCTACTGAACCGAATTTTATTTTTCTGGGCGGGTTTAGAGTTACTACCGGCGAGGTCTCGGTCAGGCCATAACCCTCAATTAATCCTACTTTCAGCCAGCGCGCTAAATCCCGGGCAATCTTTGGTTCAAGCCGGGCTCCGCCGCTGACTAAGAATCTTAAATTCTTGCCAAAGCGCTGGCGCAGGCGCAAGTTAATCACCGACTGTAGAAGAATCCGTAAAAATAAAGGAACCTTCTTCATCTGGTCAGAGATGGCTTTATGCACCAGCAAAAAAAGCTGCGGCACGCCGACTAAAAAGCTCACCCTTGCCTCTTTGATGATAGAGGTTAAGTCCGCGGGCTTGAAATTCAGGGCATAGGTAATCTCTGCGCCCAAAAGAAGAGGCAGCATTAAAGTCACCATAAAGGCATAGGTATGATAGAGCGGCAAAAGCGAAAGGACATTGTCCGAAGACAAACAGAGATTTAATTCTTTTAGGCTTAAGAAATTAGAACAGATATTTTTATGCGTTAATAA
>JACRHO010000005.1 GCA_016212045.1 Candidatus Omnitrophota bacterium
CGTCGAAAATCAGAATAGTAAAGTCAACAGCCCGATTAGAGAATTATTATCGATTTCTTTACCCCGTTCATCCAAAAGTTCATAGTTGACCTGCAGGAATGCCCACTTATTGAAATACCAGTTTCCACCCAAAGTATAGACATTAGTTGCATTCTGGTCTACTTCAGTATTAGGGTCATAATAGTCAAACTTAAGCACTCCTTGAAACTTTTTAGGGATAAAGAAATAACCCGCTTGTAAATACCAACCGTCTTTCTTGATTGCACCATCATTGCCTCTAATGTATTCACCCTTTAAAGAAATGGGGTCTTTCACATAAGCAAACTCTGCGCCAATTCTATCGCGGTCATCTTTTCTTCGCGTAGAAGTAGTTAAACTGTATCTGCCCGCATAGTAAGAACCGCCTATGGACCACTCTTTTAAAGGATGATACACCAGCCTCCCTACAAAATCTTTCTGCTCATTGGTATCTCCACTATTTATGCCTGCGCCATTAAAAATGCCAAAGGCGTAGTCAAATAAATTATAACCCGCCTTCGCAGGCAAGATGCTTCCGCTTGCCTGAAGTCCGATGTCCCGGCCGTTCTGATTGCCAATGACATCTGTGCCTCGCGCCGTTAATGCCTCCACTACCTGCGAACGATTGATCGTTTCTAACTTCGGGCTGGAAGCAAGATTTTCCTGGCTAAAGGGGATTTTCTGCTGGCCAATACTTAATTTTAAATAAGGATTCACCTTATAGCCGATAATCGCGTCTAATAACTTCACCGAGTAAGTATTAGCTCCTGTTGTAGAGCTCGTAGTACCTCCACCAAAATCAACTTGCGTGCGATAATCCCAGCGTTCGGTAATATCGCCTCTTAGGTCTAACCTTGCGCGTCTGATATCAAAAGCGTCGTTTTTACTTTTATCCTGCAGATAGCGCACCTGGGTATAGCCGCTTATCTTAATGGGTTTACCTGCAATCACGATAAACTCCTTTTGTGTTTCTTTCTCTTCTTGTTTCTTTACCGCCAAATCTGCCCTAAATCCTGCAGCATCCTCTGTGGTGAGTACTTTTTTCTCTACCAGAAGATCAAGTAACTTATCTACATCAGATTCAGCTGCGTAGGAGAGAGGCGCTAAAATCAAAATATTGACTAACAGCCAACTTAGAATTAAAATGCTTCTCATTTTATTCCTCCTTAAATTTTCCCACTTCCAGTTGACTGGTCAGTCAGATTAATATTTTGTTAATTAAACAGCCTCTGGCTACAGTTATCTGCTTGCAAATTATAAAATCTTAGCCTAAACCTCACCTCCTTTCTCAATAAGCCAGACATCATCAAAACGCGTCTTTTTGGTCTTATCTATCTGGACGATCTTCGAATTGTGGACAGTTATGTGAACATAACCATAGTCTAAGCTATTTACTGCTTCAATTAGTTCTTTTACAATTGCATCGTTTACAATATTTCTTTGATTTTCCTTTAAAGTCATTAACGGCCTCCTTAAAAACAAAAAACCCATTACCTTTTCTGGTAATGGGTCTAATTTATTTTTAGTTTTTATTTTTATTTTACATAAATAGACCTCCATCCACTACCAGAGAGGAGCCACAAATACAACACATACACATATTTGTTCTTCTCTGGTGAATGGGAGTATTCTCTAAATGAACTTTTCGGCCAATCGTTTGGGTTAAAGTTAACATTTTAAATCCTCAGTTTATTATTACTATCTCTATTAACATTATAGAGTATAACATAAAAATAAAACCTGTCAAGTGATTTTTCGGCCTATGTTTCTTGGTTATTCGAAAAGTTCCTGAAAACTAGGTCAGAGACCTCTGATTACGCGGATTATTCCGGGAAATGCTCCCTGTTTTTTTTAACAGGGAGCATTTATGTTCCGGCCTTTAGCAAGAGATCTGATTAGACAGTCAAAGCCTCTCTTACATAACTCTTCTTCTCTGCTTTATCTTCTGCTATCTCCTGCCTGACTAACGCGGCAACCTTTCTGCCGGAGAAGAGCATCGCTGCAAAAGTCGGGCCCATACGCGGTATGCCGAAAACCGTAGCGGTAGCCATTCCGGTTACGTATAAACCGGGGTAAATTTGGCCGGTTTTTTCAACCACTAAATCTTCAGAAGTATTTACATCCATCGGGCCGTAAGTTTGTAGTTTCAGTATTCCTCTTTTCTCAAGGCTCTTGGCTACCCAGGCATCATGGCCGGTAGCATCAACTACTGCTTTGGCCTCAAGCGCTATAGGGTCAACGCAGGTAATCTGCCGGGGAAGCGCGGAAACAGGCGCCCAATTAATTACCGCCCCTTCTACGCGGCTGTGGCGCAAGACCACATCGTCAAATTTGGTCAGGTTAAGGATTTTTGCCCCTGCGTCGCAGGCTGCGGAAATTAATTTGGAGCATGCTGACGGCCCGTCTGCAATAAATAAACCTTCTTCGGCCTCTTTGTATGGTATTTTTAATTCATCCAGAATCTCATCGGCAGGCGCACGGAAGGTGAGCGTATTCATAAAGTAGCCGCCGATCCAGAAGCCTCCGCCGATATAGTTGTTGCTCTCCACTATTAGGATCTTAAGGCCGGCTAAAGACAAATCCCGAGCTGCCATCAGCCCGCTTGGCCCCCCGCCCACAATAATCACATCCGAAACCAGGTATTCCTTGAACCAGGCGTTAAATTCGCTGACGATTGCCCGGCTAATTTGGGCTTCGCTAATCTCTTTAAACATAATTATCCTCCTTTGGCTTGTAAGAAGAGGAGAATGCCAGATAAACAAAAAACCCTTATGCCGGCTGCATAAAGGTTACTATTATTATCATCCCTCCTTCCCTCCGCTGGCATTATCCAGATCAGGTTCTGCGGGTCTCCTGCTGGAAAAACGCAGGACTCTCAGGCCGCCTACGGCCTCCCCGTATCCAAATTTTATATTATTTTAAACCACTACGCCATCCCTGTCAATCAATTTCTATGAGGCACCTATTAGAGGCACCTATTTTTTTTATTTTTATTTTTTATAAGCACTACGTAACTTCCAGGTAAGAAAGGTGCCGATTTGTGTGTTTGGGGAAAGAAATACTAACGCCACGCCCTAAGGACCTGGCTATCTTAATGATGGTCTCAATAGTCAGATTCTTCTCATCTCCAGTTTCAATTTGTGAAATAAACTGTTGGGAAACGCCAAGCCTCTTGGCTAAATCAACCTGCCGAAGATGCTTTTCTTCCCTGAGCTCAGCGATTTTCTGTGCCAAAGCGACCTTAGCGCACTCAAACTCATAGAGCCTTCTGAATTCTGGATCCTTTAGTTTTTCGTTTAAATGAATATCTACATTTTCTAATCTGACTTTTTTCATCTAAATCACCTCACAATTCTAATCTTTCTATATTCGTTCCGCAAGCTTCTGTTTCAATCTTTCTCCTTAGGCATAATCTCAAATCACTTTCCAGAATTTTCTTTACGTGTTTCTTTATCGCATGAACCAACACTGCCCTATCGCGCAAATAAAAGAAATAGAATATCCTGTTATCCTTAGGCCGCAACTCATATATTCCGTCTTCCAGATAATCTGCCATAGGCCTACGTAGATTATTCCCCTGCTTTTTTAATTCCGCAATATAGGCATACACCTTCGCCTGTTCCTTATTTGTCAAAGAATTTATAAATTCCTTAACCGGCTTAGTACCGTCCTTATCTACAAAATAATATACGCCTTTAAGCCTATCTTCTTCCATTTAAAGTATACAAGATAAAACTTGTTTTGTCAAGATAATAATTTTTTTGACTATACCTTTGACTATAAGCTTACTGAAATGTTACGAAATGTTGTCAAGTCTTATGAACCAAAAATCTGCTTAACTATTTACAAAATAACCCAATTACACAGATTGTCTCTTCGGTGATTTAATCTGTGCAATCTGCTTTTAATCTTTTAATCAGAGATTGCTGTATTGTTTAGGATTTTTTCAGCAATCTCTATTATTTAAAGTTTACAATTACCCCAAGAAAATCGTTTCGCGAAAAAAGAACGCTTAATAGAACTA
>JACRHO010000048.1 GCA_016212045.1 Candidatus Omnitrophota bacterium
AGTCGAGGGGGTGACTTGGTGACTTTTTTAATGGTGTCCTTCACCGGCACGGCTAAAATCGCTGCGCCAGATCTTTTTGCCTCTTTTATTAAGGCAGATACCTCTCTTTTCTTAATAAATGGCCTTACTCCGTCGTGGATTAAAACCAAATCTGCGCGCCTGGCTACTGCCTTGAGGCCGTTTCTTACTGAATCCTGCCTGCGCCTGCCCCCTAAAACAACTGCCTTGATTTTCCTAATCCGGTATCGTTTTAACTGTCTAATGATCCCTTTAAGATTTTTGGAATTGGCGACGATAATGATATCTTTAATATCGGTATGCTTGCTTAATGTCTTCAGGCAATAAATGACCAGCGGCAAGGAATTAATTTTAACCAGTGGTTTAAAAATGCGTGATCCTAACCTTGCGCCCTTGCCCGCGGCAAGGACTATCGCTGTAACGCGCATTAAATGAGCAGACGACTTATGGAGCCTATGGCGACATAAGTCGTAGGCCTTTAGGCCGTCTGCGAATTTAACCCTTGACATTTTTTGAGGTTAGCGTTAATCCGACGTCAACGCTTATTTCAAAAATGTCAAGGGTAAGTTCGGCCAGCAAACTTACGTCACGCTTTGCGTTCCGTAAGTTTGGGCCTCACTTATCTTTCTATCTTAGTAAAAATCATCCTGCCGGCCTGGGTCTGCAGCACTGAGGTAACCGCCACCTTTACTTCCTGGCCAATCAGCCGACGGGCATCCTCCACCACTACCATCGTGCCATCATCAAGGTAGCCGACTGCCTGATTATGTTCTTTGCCTTCCTTGATTAGTTTAACCTGCATATGTTCACCCGGGAAAACTACCGGCTTTAAGGCATTGGCTAATTCGTTGATATTCAGCACCGTTACGCCTTGAATACTGGCGACGCGATTTAAATTAAAATCCACAGTAAGTATCTTTGCCTCTAATAACTTGGCTAATTTTACTAACTTTGCATCCACTTCAGGGACTTCGGCAAAATCTTCTTCGTGCAGGCTAATATTCTGGCCGTATTCCTTCTGAACGGTATGTAAAATCTCTAAACCCCTTCTGCCCCGCTGGCGCTTGAGGGGCTCAGTAGAATCAGCAATCTGCTGCAGTTCTCTCAAAACAAATCTGGGGATAATGAGCCTGCCCTCCAGAAAATTGGTCTTACAGACATCCAGGATCCTGCCGTCGATAATGACGCTAGTATCCAGGATGGTTAATTCCCTGGTCTGGTCCTGCCGGCGCAGTCTGACATAAGGAATAATAATATTGAACTCGTCCTTACCGCGCAAACCGATAACCATCCCCAGATAACAAAATACGATGGTCAAGGTAACTCTGACCAAGGCAAGTTGGTCAGGAGGAATGCGCGCCAGACTAAAGGCATCAGTAAGGAGTTTAGCCATAATCAGGCCCAAGATTAGGCCGAAGACCATACTGGAGAGCCCTTTGACTGAGACCTTACGCATCCCGATTTCCATAAGTATAATGAGCAGGGCTAAAAATCCGCCTACTATCGCGCCCATTAGACCCGCGCCTTGCGGCTCTAATGTCTGATAACCGATAATCATACTGAGTACGCTAAAGAGTATCCGCACCAATAATAAATTCATACCTTCTACTAATAAATTCATCTTTTCATCTCCTTAAAGTCAGATCCAGCGCCTCTTTTAGGCTGGATACTGCCACTAAATCCGTCGTTCCCTTTTTATAATGCAAATTTTTATAATTATTCAGCGGCAAGATACAATGCTTAAACCCCAATTTTTCTGCCTCATTTATGCGCCAGGCCACCTGCGAGATACTTCTAATCTCCCCACTTAAACCCACCTCTCCTAAAACCACGCTCTCTCCCAGAATCAACTTTTCCTGAAAGGCCGAGGCAATGGCCGTAGCCACGGCTAAATCCACAGCAGCATCCTGTACCTTAATGCCGCCGGCAACATTGACAAAGATATCCTCAGCCTGCAAATGCAGGCCAATCCTTTTTTCTAAGACGGCAATCAATAAACAAAGGCGATTGTAATCAAACCCCTGCGCGCGGCGCTGGGCATAACCAAAACTGGATTTACTCACCAGGGCCTGAATCTCCACTAAGAGCGGACGCGTTCCCTCCAGGGTCGCCGTAACCACGCTTCCCGAGACATCCTTTGGCCTCTCAGAAAGAAAAATCTGCGAAGGATTATCTACTTCCTTTAATCCGCCTTCGGTCATCTCAAATACGCCAATCTCATTAGTGGAGCCAAACCTATTTTTTACTGCCCGCAAAATCCGGTATACGGCAAACCTATCACCTTCAAAATAAAGCACAGTATCCACGATATGCTCAAGGACGCGCGGCCCGGCAATCGCGCCCTCTTTAGTAACATGGCCAATAATAAAAACCGAGGTGCCGGTAGTTTTGGCAATTCTGGTCAGAATGCCTGCGCATTCCCGCACCTGGCTGACACTGCCCGGCGACGAACTGATGGACGGCTCGAAACACACTTGGATAGAATCAATAATCACTACCCCGGGATTAATTTTTTTAATATACTCAAGGATAAAAGATAAATCCGTCTGGTTAACGATGTATAAATTGCTCGTTTCGGCCTTGCCCAAGCGCATCGCCCGCATCTTGGTCTGGGTGACTGATTCTTCGCCGCTGATATAAAGCACGCTGATACCAACTTGAGATAACTGATTAGAAATCTGCAGGGCAATAGTGGATTTGCCTATCCCTGGGTCTCCGCCAATCAGGGTGACTGAACCGGCAACTATACCGCCGCCTAAGACCCGGTCTAATTCTAAGATGTTGGTTTTTATGCGGGAGTCTTCCTTTACCTCTACATCTTTTAAGAGAACAGGCTCTTCCTGAGAAAAAGAAATCCTTTCCTTTGCCTCTGTCCGGGCGGGGAGATAATCTTCTTCCACAAAGCAATTCCAATGGTTACAATCCGGGCACCTGCCTAACCATTTCGGCGACTGATATCCGCAGTTCTGACAGCTAAAAACAGTCTTGGTCTTGGTCACTTTTTTTCCGGTTTTTCTTTGGTCTTAAAGAATAATTTCCAAGGGTGTCTTCTGACGTCTTTCACCAGCGCCTCTAACTCGTTGTAAATCGTATCGTCATAAAGGAGTTTTCCGATTGTGCCTTCGCCATTTTTTATCTTCACTAAACTTTCATCTAAATCGCCGGCAATATTCTTGGCTAACTGAGCGACCTCATGCATGGCAATGGGGTCATGGCCTACCAGGCTTTCTCCTTTAGCGAGGTGATTTTGAAAATCCTCACCCGGCATCACCTCAATATACTTCTCGCCCAGGAGCCCCAGCGTATTTACCCAAACTGTAGAATCCAGGGGAATCTTGATCTCCTTTTTCACCCAGCCGACTATCTGGACCTTTGGCTTAAGCTCCGGCGGATTAAGCAGAAATTTTATTGCCTTAACCTCGCCGACATCCACGCCGGAAAACCTTACTGGCGCGCCAATCTTAACCCCATTGACAAAATTAAATAAAAAATTAACCTCGTAGCCAGAGGTCCAGGTTTGAAAGTCGCCGATGAGCAAAATAAATAACACTAAAATCACCATGCCCACAAAAACAAATACGCCTAATTTCAATTCTAATTTAGTTTTGCCGAATATCATCTTTGCTCTCCTTTATTTAAAACATTCCAAAGTTTCTGTTATCGGTCCCTTAGCTAATCCGTTGATAAACTGATGCACTACCGGATGCTGGGTATTTTGTATTTCTGCGGGTGAGCCTTCGGCAATAATCTTTCCCTGATAAAGCATATCTAATTTATCGCCCACCCGATAAGCGCTCTTCATATCGTGGGTCACCACAATAGAAGTTACTTTTAATTTATCATGCAAATTTCTAATCAATTCATTAATGCTGTCTGCGGTAATGGGGTCAACGCCGGTGGTGGGTTCATCATAAAGGATAATCTGCGGTTTGATGCAGATTGCCCGGGCTAAGGCCACGCGCTTTTTCATCCCGCCACTTAACTCAGATGGCATGAGGTTTCCGATACCGCATAAATCTACCAGAGACAAAGATTCTTCTACCCTCTCCAATAATTCTTTGTGACTAAAGTGATTATGTTCAATTAAGCCAAAGCCGACATTTTCTGCCACGGTCAGTGAATCAAAAAGCGCGCCGCCCTGAAAGACCATGCCAATTTTTAACCTGACCTTATCCAGCTCTTTATCGGAGAGGCTGGTGATCTCTTGGCCGTCAATAAAGACCTCTCCCCTCTCCGGTCTTAAAATACCGACGATATGTTTTAATAAAACACTCTTGCCGCAGCCAGAGCGGCCGATAATCACGCAGGTGGAGCCGGTTTCTATTCTTAGATTAAGGCCATCCAAAACCTTGTGTTCGCCGAATGATTTAGATAAATCCTTTATTTCTATCATCTCAATGAGCGCATAACTTACGATCCGCCGTAGGCGGAGAGTAAGTTATACGCGCGAATTGACCCTTGACATTTCCAGAATGATACAATACAAAAATGTCAAGGGTTAAATTCAGCCAGATAACTTATGTCGCACTTTGTGCTCCATAAGTTATGGCTTCATTTAAGGAAAAATAAAGTAAAAGAAGGCAGTAAAGATGCAGTCAGCAGCAATAATTAAAATGAAGGTCGTCACTACCGCGCGGGTGGTGGCCTTGCCTACCCCTTCTGCCCCGCCTTCCACATTAAAACCTTCATAACAGCTAACAAAGGCAATAATCATGCCAAAGAAGAGCGCTTTCAGTAATCCGGTAAATAAATCCTTAAAAAGTAAAGAATCAAAGGTAATCTGCAGATACATACTGGAGGCAATGCCTAATTTATAGACGCAGATGAGATAGCCCCCTAATATCCCAATGATATTTGAATATAAGGTCAATACAGGCAGCATTAGGCTTAAAGCTAAAAGCCGCGGCACCACCAGATATTTTACCGGATTTGCCGCTAAGGTCTGCAAAGCATCCACCTGTTCAGTGACCTGCATCGTGCCAATTTCTGCGGCAATGGCTGCGCCCACTCTTCCCGCAACCACCAGCGCCGTAATCACCGGGCCTAATTCCCTGACCATGGAAAGCGCGACGATACTAGCGATATACATCTCCGAGCCCAGCCGCTGCATCTGATAAGCAGTCTGTAGGGCCATAATCACCCCAATAAAGAGGGCAATCAGAGATACTATCGGCAGGCTGTCGTAGCCGGCCTTCTTGGCCTGCTCAAAGACGCGCTCTTTTTTTAGTGGCGGGATAAAGGTCCAGCGAAAAGTCTGCGCCACCAAACTGCCCAGTCCGCCAAAGAAATAGAGAAACGCCAGAAATTTCTGTCCTAAATTAATAAATAAGTCTCTCATTATTCAAAAATTAATTCTTGATTCTTGCGCAGCACCTTGACCTTAGTGCCTTCTTTAAATTTCTTAGAGATTATCTCCGAGGCTAAAGGATCTTCTAAAAATCTCTGGATAGTCCGCTTTAATGGCCGGGCGCCAAAAATCGGGTCAAAACCCTTTTCAATCAAAAAGTCCTTTGCCTCCTGACTGACATCTAAAATAATATTGTGTTCCTTCAGCCGCTCGGCAACAAAACCAATTTCAATATCAATGATGCGCTGCAGGTCATCTTTGGATAACTGCCGGAAGACGATAGTGTCGTCAATACGGTTTAAAAATTCCGGCTTAAAGGTGCGCTTTACCTCTTCCAGTAATTTATCCTTCATCTCCTGATAACTAATCTCCTCTTTCTGCGCCTTAAAACCTAAAGAGCCGGTCTTGCGGATTAATTCTGC
>JACRHO010000054.1 GCA_016212045.1 Candidatus Omnitrophota bacterium
CAGCTGCCCCTCAATATTTTGTAGGCTATCCCGGTCCATTCGGCAGTTCTCTTCTAAAATCTTCAAGGTGGCCTGCTCCGAAGCGATGCGTTTATTTAGTCCCTCAATCTGTGTCTTGGCCTGGGCAATCTCCACTAAAACCTTCTCTTTTAAACTGGTGTTAGTGGCGATGCAATTCTGAGCCTCTAAAACAGTATCTTCCTTTTGCTGATGCGCCCTCTCCAAATCTTGCTGGGCCTTTTTAAGTCCGCTTAATTTCTCTGCTAATGCCGCGGTTTCCTTTTCTACATCCGCCAGCTCCAGATTTATTATCTCTGATTCTTCTTTTAATTTATTAAACTCTATCCCAACAGAATCCTGATTTGCCTTTTTATTAGCTAAGGCAATATCCTGGCCGCGCAATGTTTCTTCCTGCATCTGGATATCTTCGCTTAACTCCTGGATACGGAACAATTTTGCCTGCTTCTGATTATTCAGGGCATGCAATTGCTGCTTTTTTTCGGCTAATTTCTGATTTATCTTCTGCGTATCCAGGTCAAGCGGCTTTGCCTCTCCGAGCAGTTTATTGCCTCTCACCTCGCTAGACTTTATTTTTACCACCAGGCCAGTAACTTTCTCTTTTGGCATCTTGTCCAGATAGACCGTGGCAGACATCGCCTCGCTAATATCTTCATATTTACTCTTTAATTTTTCAATAAATTCCCGATGGGACTCTAAGGTTAACTTCTCTTTCTCTAAATTCTCAAGATGGGAAGTAATATTATTTAAGGAATCCTTCTCTTGAGATGATTCATTCTGAAGAGCGTTTATTTTTTGCTTTAGGCCCTCAACAACACGATTGAGGTTTTCTACTTCCTGAACAATATTTTTTAAGTTATCTTCTACCAAAGACTGCTCTTCATTAGTCTTGGCCTTTTCCAAATCTAACCGGCGCCGGCGAGCGGATAAGATCTGCTGTTTTGAGCCCAAGTCGGAAATTTCATTGTTAGTATTGGCGAGCCTCGCCACCAGGTCCAGGATTTCTTTTTTGCTCTGGGCAATTTTTTCTAAGGCCGCCTTAATCGCCAGGCTGATCTGATTAAGTTCGTCTTCCTTAAGTTTACGAATCCCGGTTTTTTCTGCGATATCCTGACTTATCCCGTCAAACTCTATTCTCAAGTTATTTAATTTCTCCTCATCCAGGGCCAGTTTGTTTTTGACTTGCTCTCTCTGGACTTCCAGATACTTCTGGGATGACTCTAATTCTTTTATTCTCTCCTGGTTAAACAAGATGTGTTCTTTATTTCTGATGACTAAATTTTCCGCATTTAAGATCTTATCTTTGAGCCCCAGGATGGCCTCTTCCAGAGCCTTTAATTCTATCTGGCGGTTAGCAATACTCTGTTCCTTTTCCTTAATCTTACTCACCAGCGTTAACTCCTGGACCTCTAATTCGTTTAACTCTTTTATAATCCTATCCTTCTGGGCTAAGAGAGAATTCTTCTGTAAAATACTTAAGTTAATTTCCTTTGCCTTTAATTCCTCAAAGACCTCTTTGTAGCGGCGGGCCTTGTTTGCCTGGCGCTCTAAGGAACCAATCTGGCGTTTTACTTCCGTAATGATATCGTTTACCCGCAGGAGATTGGCTGCGGTTTCTTCTAATTTGCGCATCGCCTCTTTCTTCTGGGCCTTGTATTTGGTAATGCCGGCTGCCTCATCAAAGACCAGGCGCCTATCTTCAGGACGGACGCTTAAAATTAAATCAATCTTTCCCTGCTGCACTAAAGAATAACTCTCCGCGCCGATACCGGTTCCCATCAAGAGATCCATTATATCTTTCAGGCGCACATGGGCTTTATTCAAGAGATATTCGCTTTCTCCGGAACGGAAAATCCGGCGGGTAATCGCCACTTCATCGTTATCCACAGAAAAAAACTTTTGCGCATTATCAAAAGTTAAAGTCACCTCAGCCATGCTTAGTGGTTCTTTTAAATCCGTACCATTAAAAATCACATCCAGCATCTCCGATCCCCTCAAGGCCTTCACCGACTGCTCTCCTAACACCCAGCGGATACCATCAAAGATATTGCTGTTATGCACTATCATATC